>JALYOU010000037.1 GCA_030856725.1 Pseudomonadota bacterium | reverse complement strand
GATGCTGCCCGGCGCAAGACGCGGATCGCGTTCGTCGCCGAGCACCGGCACGACGTTGGCGAACTCCGGGCGCGCGGCAACTTGCCTGAGCATCGCCACCATTTCGGGCTGCACGTCCACCGCGTACACCTTGCCGGTCGGGCCCACGCGCGGCGCGATGCGGCGTTCGTAATAACCGGTACCGGCGCCGATGTCGGCCACTACCATGCCCGGCTCAAGCGCGAGTTCGCGTAGCAGCACACTGCCGCGTTCCTCGCGCTCACGCTCCTCGCGCTCCAGCCATGCGGCACCTTGCCAACCCATCACACCGGCAATCTCGCGGCCCGCATAGGTCTTGCCAATCCCATCGGCAGTACGCGGCACGGCGCCGTAAACCGAAGCCGCGTCGGTCCGAACCGGCGTGCTGGCGGCAGGCGCGGACGGGTTTGCGCAGGCAACTACGGAAAGGCATGCAGCGGTCAACAGCGACACACATGCGGCATAACGGGTTGGGCGCATCACTTCCTCCGGCAACGGCTCACGCTCTCATGCCGAACGGCAACGCGCGGTGACGCCGGCTGATTTTCCGGATAGGAGGCCAAAACAAGATTGCGAGCCGTCCTACGATCAAGCCTTGCGCAGCTTTTTTGCGGTTGCTTCGTTTGTGATCTGCCTGCGCCGTAAAGCGCGCCGAGCACCGCAGGGCGGCGCGGCCGTAGAGGCGCCCATGTTTGAGCGAAGCGAGTTTGGGCGCCGTGCCGCGTCGACCGAGGAGCGCAGGGCACCGCCGCAGGCGGCGCGCGTCCGGCGCCGATGGTTTTGGTTACTTTTGCCAAAACAAAAGTGACCCGCCGTCAGGCGGAAGCTGTTGATCTTGGCTTTCGTCGAAACTCGACTGGAAGTCTGCTTCGCCAGAACTAAGTGAGCCTGACCCCATTCTTCGATGCGCATGAGGTTTCTCCGGCGAGGAGGGTGGCAAAGATTCGTGTACGAGAAGGACAACAGCGCCTGACACCTCTGACAGCGACACGCATTAAGCGCTGGGATGTCAATTGAACAGGCGATGACATCCGACCCGAATTTTTTACTTCAACATTACCCATTAAAATGAACCTGACCCTTTTTTGGGCAGAAGTCCCGAACCCACCGCGGCCGGGACGACATGCGGCGGATTTCGCCTACGAGCTCTATCGCGTGGCGTCCGAGGCTTCATTTGTCATAGCAGTATCCACGCGCGCTTCCAGCAGAGACCTTATCTGCCGGATCTCGTCTGCGAGACGCGTCACTTCCGCAGCGCGCAACTCGCTTGCCTGTACGTCGCGGCCGACGAAAAAGCTCGCAAGGAGCGCCGTGACATAGCCGAAAACAGCGAACGCATAGAGCGAGAGCAGCACGCACAGGACGCGGCCCGCATCCGTCTGGGGCCAGTACGCGGACCCCATGGTCGTCATGATCATGCCCGTCCACCACAGTGCGTCACCAAAGCCGTTGAAGCCTTGCGGACCGGAGGCGTCATTTTCAAACGCATACATCCCGGCGGCGCCGGCAAGCGTTACCAGCAACGTCAGGGCCACCACGTAGGGCGCGCCACGCCGGCCCAGCGTGTGGCCGAGCGCCCGCATCCCCCGGTTCAACGAGCTCACGATCCGCAACACGCGTGCCCCGCGGACAATGCCTGCAGCCCGTGCGACGCGGATGATTCGAAACATGCGCAGCATGCGCAGCGCCGGCGCCGCCAGGGCGATTGCCTTGAGCCAGTTTTTCCGGACGTAGATCCACTTGCGCGGCGCAAGCGCGTAGCCGACCACGAATTCAACGATGAAACAGGCCCAGATGATCCAACCGGCCATGTGCAGCCATCGACGCTCGCCCCAAATCGCCTCTACGATGAACAGCGCGAGCCATACAAAGGCGAGCACGATCATCGGCATCTCGAGGAGCGCCTGAAAGCGCAGGAGTTTTCGATGCCGGCTTGCGTTGTCCACGCGGTCGATTCCTCTCGGCAGCTGCCCGGCTAACGCGTCACGCGGAGAATAAGGATCAGGCGCGTTTCTCGCGCACCAGGTTAGAAGCTGTTGCTCGGAAAGCCCTTGAAGTGAATCTGGACCCGTTACTTCCATGCGTCAACGGATGGCACGTGATCGCGAGCGTGTTTGACCCGGCAATGCAGGGCGGGTTTAACCCGCCTTACCCATATACCCCTTTACCCACACTTCGAATACCCGCAGTTCAAACACGTCGCACACCCATCCATGAGCACTACCGCCTTCGCGCTGCACTTGTGACACATGGTCGCGGACGGCGGGAAGGTCGCGCCGTCGCCGGTGATCTCGATGTCTTCGTAGTCGCCTTGCGGGTCGGCGTCGAGGGTCGTGCCCTCTGACGCAACCCCTGCCCGGCCGTCCCCTACATTCGCATTGGAGGGAGCAGAACCGCTTACGTCAGGCTTTTTTTTTGAGCCGAGCTTGGCGAACGCTGCGCGTTTTTCGGCGATCAACGCACGCGTGGCGTCGCTCATGTCCGGGTCGTGCATGAGACCGATCGACTTGAGGTGGTCTTCGACGATGCTGCCGAGTTCGGCGACCAGCGAGGGCATGTACACACCGCCGGCCTTGAAGTAGCCACCCTTGGGATCGAACACGGCCTTCATTTCCTCGACGATGAAGGTCACGTCGCCGCCCTTGCGGAACACGGCGGACATGATGCGCGTGAGCGCGACGATCCACTGGAAGTGTTCCATCGACTTGGAATTGATGAAGACCTCGAACGGGCTCCGCTGTTCGTGCTCGCTGCCGGCGTTGAGGACGATGTCGTTGATGGTCACGTACATGGCGTGTTCCACCAGCGGCGACTTGATCTTGTAGGTGCTGCCGATCAGGACTTCGGGGCGCTCGATACGCTCGTGCATCTGGATGATGTCGGCGACCGGGAGCTGCGCCTCGATCACTTCGCGCGGGACGGCGGTGACGGCGACTTCGCGCGCCTTGTCTTCCGCGGTGACGACGGCGTAGCCCTTGATTTTCTGGTCGATCTTGACGGTCATTGCGGGTCCTGGTGCTTGCAAGGTGTGTTCTTGTTTACGGTCGAATTTCGGACACGTGACCTGCACGCCCTCATCCGCCCTTCGGGCACCTTCTCCCGAGGGGAGAAGACAAAACGCGTCCTCTCCCCGCGAACGGGGAGAGGACGGTGCTACGACTTACTTGCCGCGTGCGGCGCGCGTGGCCGCGGCCTTCTTGCCACCGGCCTTGCGGGCGGCGGTTTTCTTTACTGCGGCGGTCTTGCGCTTGGCGGTCGCGGTCGATTTCCTGACGGCGGTCGCGGCCTTCTTGACCGAACGCTTGGCGGCGGCGACGTTGCGGCGGACCGCTTTCTTGCCCGCGGTCTTCTTCGCTGCGACCTTGCGCTTGATGACGGCTTTCTTCGCCGCAACCTTGCGCGTGGCCTTCTTCACCGACTTCTTGGTAGCTGCCTTGCGGGCGGCGACTTTCTTGCCGGCTTTCTTCGTTGCCTTGCGTGGTGCGGCCTTTTTGGTTGCCGACTTGCGCGCCACTTTCCTGGTCGCTGCTTTCTTCGTCGACTTCCTGGTGGCTGCTTTCTTCGTGGACTTCTTGGTGGCGGCTTTCTTGGTGGTTTTCTTGGCTGTCTTTTTCTTGGCCGTCGACTTCTTGGCAGCGCGCTTCTTCTTCAGTGCCGCCGCTTCGGCCTTGGCGTTGGCGCTGGTCGCAGCCAACGACTTCTTGGCTTTGGTGACGCGCTTGCTGATGGCTTTCTTCGCCTTGGTCGCTGCCTTGCCAGCCTTGGTCGCGGTCTTCTTGACCGTGGCCACGGCGCCGCTCGCGGTGGAGGCGATCGCGCTTCCAATATTGACCGCGGTGTCTTTTACGTTTCCGGCGGCTTGGGACAGCGTCGCCGTCACACCATTTCCGTTTCCGT
>JALYOU010000245.1 GCA_030856725.1 Pseudomonadota bacterium | reverse complement strand
ACATCACCGGGTTGGACACGGTCATGAAATTGTTCGACGCCGACAACGCGACGATCAGCGCGAACGCCACCGGATTGCCGCCTGCGGCCAATGCGAAGTTGATCGCCATCGGCACCATGACGATGGTCGCGCCGACATGGCTGATGACCAGGGCGAAGGCGGTGGTGAGTACGCCGACGGCGAATTCCAGCAGCCAGATGGGAATGCCGTCAGGCAGCCGTTCCAGTGTGTTGCCCGCCACCCACGCCGCCGCGCCGCTGGAATCCATCGCCCATCCGAGCGGGATCAGGCAGGCCATCAGGAACACGGTTTTCCAGTTGATCGACGCGTAGGCCTCGTCCATGTTGAGCACACCGGCGACCAGCATGCCGGCGACGCCGGTCATGAGTGCGATCGATACCGGAATGCGCGAACTCAGCGCCAGCAGCATCGTCACCGCGAAGATCGCCATCGCGATCTTGAACTTGTGCGGGCGTTGTTCGCCTTTCGGGAAATCGGTGACGACGACGAAATCCTTGTCGGACGCCGCTTCGGCCAAGTCCTGCCAGATGCTGTGCAGCACCAGCATGTCGCCGGCGCGCAAGGGAAGTTGCCGCACGTTGTCGCGCAGCACCTGCTTGTCGCGGTTAACGGCGAGCAGGCTGATGTTGTACTGCTTGCGCAGTTGCAGCTCCGCGGAATTCTTGCCGATGAATTTGGAGGTCGGCGGCACCACGGCTTCGGAAATGCCGGCGCGGCTTGGATTGAACAGGTCGCCGAATTCGCGCAGCCGCGTCGACATGCGCAGGAAGTTGTTTTGCGCGAAATCGTTGACCTGGTCCTTTTCCCCCATCGCGCCCAGCACGTCGCCGACCCAGATGCGCGCATCTGCGGGTGGTGCGAGCCGCGATTCATTCCCGTTCTTCAATGCCAGCAATAACGGCGCGCCGTGCAAGGCTTCTGCCTCGCCCAGCGACATGCCGACCAGCGGGCTGTCGGCGGTGACGGTGAGTTCGAACACGTCGCCTTCGATGCCGTAGGCCTGCGCGAAATAGCTTTGCGTGCGTGCAGGCGTCACGCTGGCATCGCTGTCCTCCTCGCTCAGGCGCTTGTCGCCGAAGTAACGGAAATACAGCAGCGATGCGCCAAGCAATGCAAGGCCGATCGGCAGCGGTGCGAACATCTTCAACGGTTCCAGCGTCGCCGCGCCCGACGGCAGATTGCCGTTGGCCGACACCATCAGATCGTTGAGCAGTATCAGCGGCGAGTTGCCGACCATCGTGAGCGATCCGCCCATCACGATGGCGGCCGCGATCGGCAACAGCAGGCGCGAGAGCGACAGACCGGTGCGCGAGGACAGGCGCGATGCAACCGGAAGATAGAGCGCCATCACCGACGGGTTCTGCATGATCGACGAGTTGAGACCCGCGACCGCGGTGGTGAACAGCAGCAGCCGCGTTTCCATGCCGTGCGCGCGCCGCAGCAGCCAGCCGGCGAGCCGGTTCAACGCGCCGGTACGTTCCAGGCCCGCGCCGAGGATCATGGTCGAGATCACGCTGATCACCGCGCTGCCGGAGAAACCGCCGAACAGGTCTTCCGGCGCGACCAGTCCGGTCAGGCCCAGCAACACCAGCACCACGAGCGCGACGACATCCGCGCGGATGCGGTCGAACAGGAACAGCGCCATCGTCAGGCCGACCAGCCCGAGCACGAGCTTCATGTCGGCGGTGAGCGTCAGCGCGTTTTCCATGTGCTCGCGGCGTTCTCAGGTTCGGTGATAGAGCAGGTCGAACACGTCGTGGCCCAACCGCTGGCCGCGCGACTCGAAATGCGTCTGCGGGCGCCACGGTGGCCGCGGTACGTGTCCGCGCGTGCCGGCTTCGTTGCGCAAGCCGGGCGTCGCATCGAGTACGTCCCACATCTGCTCTGCATAGTCCCGCCAATCGGTGGCAAGGTGCAAGCGTCCAGCGCCTGCGAGCTTGCGCACGAGCAACGCAGCGACGTCTGGTTGCACGAGCCGGCGCTTGCTGTGGCGCTTCTTGTGCCAGGGATCGGGGAAGTAGATACGGATCTCGTCAAGCGTGGCGTCGGCGATGTCGTGGGTGAGCACTTCGACGGCATCGTGGTGATAGACGCGAACGTGGTCGCTGCCATCCTCGGCCAGTCCGTTCAACAAGCGGCCGACGCCTGGGGCATGCACTTCGATGCCGATGTAATCGCGTGCGTGATCGTTGGTCGCGGCGAACCGCAGCGCTTCGCCGTTGCCGGTGCCGATTTCGAGGACGCGTTTGGCGCGACGGCCGAAGAGGGTGTCGAAGTCGCGCGGAGCGGCCGTGTAATCGACGCCGAAGCGCGGCCACAGCAGGTCGAAGGCGCGCTGCTGTGCTTCAGTGAAACGCCCTTGGCGCAGGACGAAGCTGCGGATGGTGCGGCGGCCCGGCTCCATGGTGAATGGCTTGGGAGGCGCTTTTGCCCCGTCGCTGCTGAAAGGGTCGGTCATGTCGCGCGGATCTCGGCCTTCGGCATTTCGCCTCTTGCGTCGAACAGAACTGCGAAATGGCGGGCCTGGGCCCGCCCTACGATCACAGGAGTCATCACTCGATCAGGCCATCCACTGGCGACGATGCGCTGGCATAACGCTTGCGCGGAATGCGCCCCGCGCGGAACGCGGCGCGGCCGGCTTCGACGGCGAGCTTCATCGCATGCGCCATGAGCACCGGATTGCGGGCGCCGGCGATGGCGGTGTTCATCAGCACGGCGTCGCAGCCCAGTTCCATCGCGATGGCGGCGTCGGATGCGGTGCCAACGCCGGCATCGACGATGATCGGCACCTTCGCGTTCTCGATGATTTCAAGCAGGTTGTAGCGGTTCTGGATGCCGAGGCCCGAACCGATCGGCGCGGCCAGCGGCATCACGGCGACGCAACCGATTTCCTCGAGCCGTTTGGCCACGATCGGATCGTCGCTGGTATAGACCATCACCTCGAAGCCATCAGCGACGAGAATTTCAGCAGCCTTGAGCGTCTGCACGACATCGGGAAAAAGCGTGCGCTGGTCGCCAAGGACTTCCAGCTTGGTCAACGCATGGCCATCGAGTAGTTCGCGCGCCAAGCGGCAGGTGCGGACGGCGTCCTCCACCGTGTAGCAGCCGGCCGTGTTGGGGAGGATCGTGTAGCGATCCGGCGGCAGCACGTCCAGCAGGTTGGGCTCACCCGGCGTCTGGCCAATGTTCGTGCGGCGAATCGCGACGGTCACGATCTGCGCGCCGGCAGCGTCGGTCGCCGCACGGGTCTCGTCGAGATCCTTGAACTTGCCCGTGCCAGTCAGCAGGCGCGATTGATAGGACTTGCCCGCGATGCTGAAGGTGTCGTCCGACGCAGAGATTTCAGTCATCAAGAGATTATCGCCCGTTCGTCATTCCGGCGCATGCAGGAATTCTTCGGTTAGTTGTTGCGCGGAGAAGTTTCTGCATATCAGGTGGGCTGCATGGACTACAGCCGCGACGGCCTAATCGGACCATTGCTTCGGCAAATGCTCGCACCGGTAGCCGCATACAAGACGGACGGTTGGATCACCCGCCCCCCAGCGCATGAACGACCTCGACACGATCTGCTTCCTGTAGCGCGTGCGTCTGGTGCAGGCCGCGAGGAACGATGCAGCCGTTGAGTTCGACCGCAACACGCCGATCGGCCAGTCCTTCGCGGGCCAACAGGTCCAGGATCGTAGCGCCACCATCGAGGACGCAATCTTGGCCATTCAATTGAATTTTCATGCCTCCATTGTGCCGTGGCTTGAGGGGGAGCCATGACGCATGCGACGATGCGTCCATCCGCGCCCGTATGTGGCGGCGGTCATGCAATCCAAAACGGGGAGAAACACATGAAGTTGTCATCGCGGGCCGGCCGGCCCGTCCGCACATTGCTGGCTGCGGCACTGGCGCTCGTTGCCGCACCGGTGTTTGCGCAGACGTACTCGCAAACGATCTTTTTCGGTGACAGCCTGACCGATTCGGGGTTCTACCGACCGTTCCTGGTGCAGCAGAACCCACAAGCCTCGGTCCTCGGCAAGTTCACCACCAATCCGGGACTCGTGTGGTCGGAATACCTCGCCAATTTTTACGGCACTACCGCCGCGCCGGCTTGGAATCTGACCATGACCGGCGTCGTCAACGGAACCGGCACCAACTTTGCGGCGGGTGGCGCACGGATCACGTTGCAACCCGGGTTCCCGCCGACGCCCCCGACCAGCTTCGCGCCCTCGCTGTCAATGCAGATCAATACCTATCTCGCGCGCAACGGCGGCCGCGCCGACCCGAACGCATTGTTCACCGTATGGGGCGGTGCCAATGACCTGTTCTTCCACCTCAACGGATTGACTACGCAGGCTCAGTTCCTGTCCGCGGCTGGCCAGCAGATCGGCTTGGTGGCGTCGCTGCAGAATGCAGGCGCGCGGTACATCCTGGTACCCACAATTCCCGATGTGGGCCGCACGCCGTTCGGCCTGTCACAGGGCGCGGCCGGTTCGGCAGGCATCTCGGCCCTGGTGGGTGGCTACAACCAGACCCTGTTTGATGGGTTGGCACAAGGTGGGCTGCGGGTGATTCCGCTCAACACCTTCAATTTGTTGCGCGAGGTCAGCGATTCGCCGTCCACGTACGGCTTCACTAATGTGACCCTACCGGCCTGCGGAGCGACCGGTTCGCTGGTCTGCGGTCCGGGCAACTACCCCCCGGGCGCACCCAACAGCTTCGCGTTTGCCGACGGCGTGCATCCGACCACGGGCGCTCACGAAATCATTGGCGATTACGCCGTCTCGATGCTCGAAGGTCCTCGCCAGCTCGCACTGTTGCCGCACTCCGCTGCAATGGTGGGTCGCGCGCGAGCCGATCGAATTGCCGCGCAGGTCGCCATCAAGCCCGCAGAGGAAGGCGCGCACTGGTGGGCCGACGTACGTGGCGACAAGCAGCAATTCGATGCGGGCCACATGGGCGATGGTTTCGACGGCGACGGTCCGGCCGTAACGGTCGGCATCAACTGGAACAACGGCAACCTGGTCTATGGCGGATTCATTGGCCATGGCCGTAATCAGGTCGATTTCGGCCGTAACAATGGCAATTTCACCCAGACCGAAAGCACTATCGGCGGCGTTGCCGGATGGCGCAGCGGCAGTTTGTGGATCAACGGACAGGTGAGTTTCTCCAAATTGGGTTTCGACGTCGAACGCGACGTCAAACTCGGGATCGCGCGGCGCACTCACACCGGTTCGCCCGACGGCGACAACCTCACCACGGCGGCCGAGGCCGGTTGGGACTTCAGCATGGGCCGACTCAACCATGGACCCGTCATCGGTCTGATCGCGCAGCGCATCGACGTCGACAGCTTCCCCGAAAACAGTCCTGACCTGTCGACATCGCTGGCGTACTCGGACCAGAGTTACGACTCGGTGCTTGCCAGTGCTGGTTGGCAGGCAAGTTTTGCCGCCACCGATACCGTCATGCCCTACGCCAGGCTGACCTACGATCGGGAATTCGAGGATCCATCCGAGGAGGTCTTCGCAAGCGCGCAATCACTGCGCGGCAGCCTGGCGTACGCGGTGCCTGGAATGGACTTCGACCAGCGCTACGGCACCTTCACCATGGGCTCGCGTCTGCAGCTGTTTGGTCTGGATGCAAACCTGGGGTATCAGATCACGGTAGGACAAGAAGACGGCCGTCGCGCGACGGTGTATGCGACCGTTGGCAAGGGTTTCTAAGCTGTATTTCTGCGCAAGGCGAGGGCCCTGCGGGGTCCTCGCTTGGTCAGATGAGCTCTCGGTACCTCGCTGGGCTTACCGGCAAAGAAGCAAGTGTGTGTGCGTTTACCAGCGTATCGCGCGACACGATTTCGGCCTTGAATTCACCCACGCCATGCACGCATTTACCGCATTGCAAACGCGCCATCCCCGCGCATAGACTGCGGCCCTTCGCGGGTGTAGCTCAATGGTAGAGCTGTTGCTTCCCAAGCAACTGACGAGGGTTCGATTCCCTTCACCCGCTCCATCACACACGGCGGCCACGCGGCCGTAGTCATCTGCGGAGGTCCGATGTCGCAGGGCGTCATGCTTGGCTGGCGCGAGTGGGTGGCGTTGCCGCAGCTCGCGATTCCGGCCATCCGTGCCAAGGTCGACACTGGCGCGCGCACGTCGGCGCTGCATGTCGATGCGCAGTGGCGGTTCGTCGAAGGTGGCGCGCCCTGGGTGGGGTTCCGGTTGACGCCAGGTTTGGCCGGCGAGCCCGTCATCGAATCCACGGCGCTGGTGCTGGACGAGCGCGTGGTGCGCGATTCCGGCGGCAAGCGCAGCACGCGCGTGTTCGTGCGCACGCAGCTCGCGCTTGCCGGATGCGCGCGCGACATCGAGATCAACCTCACCGATCGCGCGGGCATGCGGTTTCCGATGCTGCTCGGGCGTACCGCTCTCGCCGGCATGTTCACGGTCGATCCGGCAGTCTCCTTCCTCCATGGCCGCCGTCGCAGACCGAAATGACAAGCCCCGAAATGACGTATTCCCGAATGAGGATATCTGCATGAAACTCGCGATCCTCTCGCGCAACAGCAAGCTCTACTCCACGCGGCGCCTGGTCGAGGCCGCGCGCGAGCATGGCCACAGCGTGCGCGTGCTCGATCCGCTGCGCTGCTACATGCGCATCGCCAGCGACGGATTCGAGATGCACTACAAGGGCCGCAAGCTGGCCGGCTACGACGCGGTGCTGCCGCGCATCGGCGCGTCGATCACGCGCTACGGCACGGCGGTGCTGCGCCAGTTCGAGTTGATGGGCAGCTACACGCCCAACCCGGCGCGCGGCGTGCTGCGCGCGCGCGACAAGCTGCGCTGCCACCAGCTGCTCGCCGCCGAAGGCATTGATCTGCCGACCACCGTTTTCGGCGACAACCCCGACGACACCACCGACCTGCTGTCGATGCTCGGCCCGCCACCGCATGTCATCAAACTCAACGAAGGCACGCAGGGCGCGGGCGTGATGCTGACCGAGAAACTGTCGGCGTCGCGCAGCGTGGTTGAAACGCTGCGCGGCCTGTACGCGAATTTCCTGGTGCAGGAGTTCATTGAAGAGGCGGGCGGCGCGGACCTGCGCTGCTTCGTCGTCGGCGACCGCGTCGTGGCGACGATGAAACGGCAGGCCGCCAGCGGCGACTTCCGCTCCAACCTGCATCGCGGCGGCACCGCCAAGGCGATCAAGGCCAGCCCGGAGGAGCAGAACGTCGCGTTATGCGCGGCGCGAGTGCTGGGCTTAGGCGTAGCGGGTGTGGACCTGATCCGTTCCAAGCGTGGGCCGCTGATTCTCGAAATCAATGCCTCGCCTGGGCTGGAAGGGATCGAAGCTGCTAGTGGCGTCGATATTGCAGGCAAGATCGTCGAACATATCGCTAAAATCCAGAAATCTGCCAACTCTGGCAAATCCAAAACACGTGCCGCCCCTTGCAAATTAACCGAAAAATAACATTCAAGTTAACTGAGATTTAATCGCCCCTCGCGTAGTCTTTCCCGACCGCAGTTCTGCCTCAACCTGCCGGATCAGTTGCCGGACGGGAAGCGGATTACGGTAATCGGGGCAATACCTTTGGGCCCAGTCGGTTCACACCGCCTGGGCCTCTTTTTGTCCGAGGCATGCAACCAGGAAACTTCAGGCGTCATGACCAGCCTGCGGTTAAACCCCGCGAAGGCGGGAGCCCAGCGACTTTCGCGTCTTCTCGGATCCGCCTACGCGGGAATGACAAAGCATGTTCACCCGGCGACCGAGCCGCGCTATGCAAGAATCCCAACCTTGTGTTGAACCGGTGCCCACGCCACCGGTCGAACGCCTGTCCCCCTGTTCGAACCCCCCTATTTCTGGAAACCTGATGCGCATCCTCGTCATCGAAGACAACCAGGACATCGCCGCCAATCTCGGCGACTACCTGGAAGACCGCGGCCACACCGTGGATTTCGCCGCAGACGGCGTCACCGGCCTGCATCTGGCCGTCGTCAACGACTTCGATGCGATCGTGCTCGATCTCAACCTGCCCGGTCTTGATGGCCTCGAGGTCTGCCGCAAGCTGCGCAACGAGGCGCGCAAGCAGACGCCAGTGTTGATGCTCACCGCGCGCGACACGCTGGACAACAAACTGGCCGGGTTCGATTCCGGCGCTGACGATTACCTGATCAAGCCGTTCGATCTGCAGGAAGTCGAAGTCCGCCTCAACGCGCTGTCGCGCCGGGGCCGCGGCGTGCAGAGCCGCGTGCTGGAAGTGGCCGATCTCGAATACAACCTCGATACGCTGGAAGTACGCCGTGGCGGCAAGCTGTTGCAGCTCAACCCGACCGCCCTGAAGATCCTGCAGGCATTGATGGAAGCTGCACCGGCCGTGGTCACGCGCCAGGAACTGGAAACCCGCGTGTGGGGCGAGGAGCTGCCGGATTCGGATTCGCTGCGCGTACACATCCACGGGTTGCGTGCGGTGATCGACAAGCCGTTCCCGACGCAGTTCATCCAGACCCGTCACGGCATTGGCTATCGCATCGCCGAGCCCGATGTCGCCAGCTGACGCGGCCCGCGCTGAGCGGAGAGCGTCCACGCGGGGCCCCACCCGCTATCGCCGTCGACTACGCAGCCGCATCATCCTGTCGTTCGTCATCCTCGGATTTGGGCTGACGGCGCTGTTCGCGTTCGCTACGAACTGGACGCGCAACCGGGTTGAGAACCAGCTGGTCGAAGACCTGATGAACCGCAACATCGAACAGGCTGCGCGCCAGTCCGAGTTGGATCCGGAAAACTTTGAATTCGCCGTCGATCAGATCAAGGCATACCGCTTCACACCAGACAAGTTCGAGTCGGTCCGCATCAATCGGCCGGAATGGTACGGCCTGTCGGATGGCATCACTACCATCACAGGCACGGATGAGGACGGCGCTGCGCTTTCGTACAAGGTGGCGGTTCGGAAGACTCCCAAGGCATGGTTTTACCTTGCGTACGACATGAGCCAGGCGACGAAGGGTGAAGAGCAGTTCAATCGTGCCATCTACATATCGGTGGCGTTGTTCACGCTGTTGTCTTTCGTGGTGGGATGGTGGGCTGCGTCGCGGGTAATGAGTCCCGTGTCGGAACTCGCGCGGCGGCTCAAGCTGTCCGGGCGCAACACCGCACCCGAGACGTTGGCAACGCACTTTCCCGAGGACGAAGTCGGCCAGCTTGCGGCGGCGCTCGACGATTATTCCACGCGCCTGACCGAAGTTGTACAGCGCGACCGCGAGTTCAACGCCGACGTCAGCCATGAGTTGCGCACGCCGCTGGCGGTGATCCGTGGCGCTTCGGAATTGTTGCTGAGCAAGCCGGACGTCGACGACAAGATGCGCGCGCGGCTGCTGCGCATCCAACGCGCCGAACAGCAGTGCACCGACCTGATCAACGCGCTGCTGCTGCTTTCGCGCAGCGAACGCGGCACCGGCCTGACCGATGTCGGCAAGGTCGCCGAACAACTGCTGGACATGCATCGCGCGCAACTTGGCGGCAAGCCGCTGACGCTGCGCGTGGAGGGACAGCGCACCCTGCAGGTGGATGCGCCGGAGGCGGCGGTCGCCGTCGCGCTGGGCAACCTGATCGGCAACAGCGTCAAGTACACGACGTCCGGCGAAGTGATCGTGCGGCTGTTGTCGAATGCCGTGGAAGTCGTCGATTCAGGTCCCGGGCTCAGCGCCGAAGACGCCGCGCGCCTGTTCGAGCGCGGCTATCGCGGCAGCCATGCGGAACATTCGCAGGGCGCGGGCATCGGTCTTTCGATCGTGCGCCGGCTCTGCGATCTGTATCAGTGGAACGTGCACGTGGTGCCGGGCGAGGAGCGCGGCGTGATCGCGACGCTGACCTTCGCACCGGAGAACCCCGCGATTTCGTAGCTAGCTACCGCTTTCGCAGATGCGAATTTTCCACACCTGGGGAATCAGACTCGTTCCAACCAGTCGTACTTGTCCGCCGTACCACCGTCGAACAACCCAAAAAACAACGCCTGCAACTGCCGCGTCACTGGCCCGGCCTTGCCCGCGCCGACCTGGCGTCCGTCCACCGATCGGATCGGTGTGATCTCGGCGGCCGTACCGCACATGAAAAGTTCGTCGCACAGGTACAGGTATTCACGCGGCAGGTCGCGTTCGACCACTTCAATACCAGCATCGCGCGCCAAGCGGATGATGCTGTTGCGGGTGATGCCGTTGAGCAGCGCGGCGCTGATTGGCGTCGTGTGCAGGGCGCCGTCGAATACGAGGAAAAGGTTCTCGCCCGCGCCTTCGCTGAGCAGGCCGGTCGATGCCAAGGCGATACCTTCGCCAAAGCCGAGACGTCGCGCCTCGCGTGCGACCAGTTGCCCGGACAAATAATTGCCACCGGCTTTCGCACCCGCTGGAATCGTGTTCGGCGCGAAACGTTGCCAGCTCGACACGCAGGCATCGATGCCCTGTTCCAGCACGCCGTCACCAAGGTACGCACCCATCTGCCACGTGGCAACGGACACGTCGGTCGGCGTATCGGCCGACAGGCCAAAACCGCCAAGCCCGCGAAAAGCGATCGGTCGCAGGTACGCTTTGTTGAAACTGTTGGCCTTGAGCACGTCGCGACAGGCGGTGTTGAGTGCTTCGACGCCATAGGGCATCGGCATGTCGTAGATCTTCGCGGACGCCAGCAGACGCGTGGTGTGGTCGGTCAGGCGAAAGATCGCCGGGCCGTCGTTTGTCTCGTAACAGCGGATGCCCTCGAACACGGACGACCCGTAGTGCAGCGCGTGTGCCATGACATGCGTAGTTGCTTCGGCCCAGGGCTTGATCGTGCCGTTGTGCCAGATCCATTCGGGGTATTGCATCGGGGTCATCCAGTCGCGACGAAGCCGCTATTTTGCCGGAAGTCGAGGGTAAAGACTGCCGCGACGTTACAGGCGGATCCACCAGCAGCCGACATGGCGCTGCAAACCGAACACCGTGCGCGAGGGTGTGCTGCCGTTGCGTAGCGTCTGCTCCACACGCAGCGCGACGGGCGCCTTGCGCACCGTGGTCTGTGGGTAATAATCGCCGTCGAGGATGCCGGCGGTGACCGCCGCATCCGGATCGACCGCGGGTCGCGGCGTAACGGCGATGATGTCGACAAGCGGACGCTGCACGATCGCATCGAGGCGGCTCATCGCGCTGTAACCATTGCGCGTGGACACGCCGACCCAGTGCACCACGCTCGCCAGCCGGTTGACGTCCCGGCCGTCGATGGCCGACGTCATCTCATAGACCAGGTCCTGCAGGGTGTGCGCGCAGCCACCGCGGTACGGCCGCGCGAGGCCCGATGCAATGGCGTCACGTGGCAGACGCTCGACCGCACCGATGTCCTCGCAGCGCCGGTCCGTGTACACGGTGCCGCCGTCGCGCGTGGCACAGCGTTTGACTTCGGCGCCCAGGGGCGACGCCCAACAGGCCGCTGCGAGCATCGCGAGGCAGAGCAGGACTGTGCAGGCACGTTGAGTCACTCGCGCAGACTAGCGTCGGCGGGTCATTCCTGAAAGTGCGAAAGTGATCTTGGCTGAACGCCAAGGATTAGCTGATCAAAGCTTGGCTGCAGGGCTTGGCTGATCAGAGCCTGGCTGATCAGAGCTTGGCAGTTCAGAACCTGACGAAATAGCAGTCCGAATATTTTTCGACATCCAAATCGGTCACCGATGTTGATGCACCCGTGCCGAACCGGACCTGCACCACGCCGGCGCTGCCGCCGTACGTATTGGCCGTGCTGGCAAGAGCGTGCGCTTCAGCGCCGAAACCATCCACGCCCACGGTCTGGATCTGCGCATTGAAATAATCCACATCGCTGACGCGGTGGTCGGTGAACTGCTCGAGCTGCTGCATGATGCGCTTGCCGTCCTGATGCGAGAGTCCGGTCCAGTGATAACTCTCCGCAATGCGGTTGACATCGCCGAGCGCGAACGCGCCGCGCAGATCCATCGCCAGTTGCGTCGGTGTGCGGGCACATCCACCGGGCAGCGAACGCCGTCCTGCAGCCGCCGTCATCGCGATTTCGCCTTGACCGAATTCGTCGCCCGGCTGTGCATCGAACTGGGCTTCTTCGCGGGCGATGCGCGTGAATAATGCGGCGGAAATCGGCGTCGTATCCGCGCCGAGCGCGCCACAAGCCTTGTCTGTATACAGCACCGTGCCGTCCTGTGTCTGGCAACGCTGCAAACCAGCGCCCGCATTGACCGGTTGCGAATAAGGCGTTGCGGCGATCATCAACGCAGCGGCAAGAGTTGCGACGGGTAAGGCGTTCATGCGGCAACCGGAGGTGTGTTTGGTTGCAGCGATGATTGATGTCGACGCGTCAACATCATGTGTGATTTTTGCCGGAGGACTGAATACCTCCACAACCAGCATGGCTATTGATTGCGTGTTCAGCAGTGGTTGGTCCGCGAGTCGCCACGCGTTCAGTTACAGGGAATCGATTCGCAAAAACGTCCAGACCGCGTGCCGAAGCAATTCATTCAAGACGGGTCAGCACCGAGTGCGTCGGCCGTGACAGATTCAGCGTGTAGAAGTGCAGCGCAGGTGCGCCGCCTTCGATCAGTCGACGGCACAACACTGCGACAAGATCAGTGGCGAAATCGCGGATCGCATCGACGTCGTCGCCATACGCCTGCACGCGCTTGCCGATCCAGCGCGGGATTTCCGCGCCACAGGATTCGGAAAAGCGCTTGAGTTGCGTGAAGTTCGAGATCGGCATGATGCCGGGCACGATCGGCACGGTGACGCCGAGGCGGCGTGCGTCGTCGACGAAACGGAAATACGCATCGGCGTTGTAGAAGTACTGGGTGATCGCGCCGTCGGCGCCGGCGTCGATCTTGGTCTTGAAATGCTTGAGGTCGGCGAGCGCGTCGTCGGCCTGCGGGTGCGTTTCGGGATAACAGCCGACTTCGATGTGGAAAAAGCCATCGTGTTCGCGGCGGATGAACTCGACCAGTTCGGTCGCGTAGCGGAAATCGCCGGTGTGGCCCATGCCCGAGGGAAGGTCGCCGCGCAACGCGACGATGCGCTTGCAGCCCATCGCCTTGTAGCGTTCCAGTAGCGCACCGAGCTCCGCGCGCGTGCCGCCGACGCAGGAGACATGCGGCGCGGCATCGAGGCCATGCACGTCGTGCAGGCGCTCGATGGTTTCCGGGGTGTACTCGAGCGTGGAGCCGCCTGCGCCGAAGGTGCAGGACACATATTCCGGATTCCGTGCCTTGAGCTTGAGCGCGGTGCGGTCGAGCTGCGCGCGTTGCTCGTCGGTTTTTGGCGGGTAGAACTCGAAGGAAACTGGAATCATGGTGGCCTGCCGAGGAGTTGGATGCACTACTCCACTGCCCGTCATTCCCGCGCAGGCGGGGACCCAGTATCTGTGCTCTTGCTGAAAGGCAAAGTCGCTGGGTTCCCGCCCGCGGGAATGACGAGCCGGGAGTTTCATCAGTAGCGGTAGTGCTCCGGCTTGTAAGGGCCGTCTACGGACACGCCGAGATACGCAGCCTGCTCATCGGTCAACGTGGTCAGCTTCACCCCAATCTTGCCCAGATGCAGACGCGCGACTTCCTCGTCGAGCTTCTTCGGCAGGATGTAGACCTTGTTCTCGTACGTGTCCTTGTGGGCCCACAAATCGATCTGCGCCAGCGTCTGGTTGGAGAACGAATTGGACATCACGAAGCTCGGATGTCCGGTCGCGCAACCAAGGTTGACCAGACGGCCCTCGGCCAGCAGGAAGATCGCGCGGCCGTCGGCGAACGTGTACTTGTCGACCTGCGGCTTGATGTTGAGCTTGGTCACGTCTTTGAGTTCGTTGAGCGCATCGACCTGGATCTCGTTGTCGAAGTGGCCGATATTGCAGACGATCGCTTGGTCCTTCATCTGCGACAGGTGCGCGATGGTCAGCACGTCCTTGTTGCCGGTGGTGGTGACGTAGATGTCGCCGCGGCCCAGCGTGCTCTCGACGGTGTTGACCTCGAAGCCTTCCATCGATGCCTGCAATGCGTTGATCGGATCGATCTCGGTCACGACCACACGGCTGCCATAGGCACGCAGGCTGTGCGCGCAACCCTTGCCGACATCGCCATAGCCGCAGACGACCGCGACCTTGCCGGCAAGCATCACGTCCATCGCGCGCTTGAGGCCGTCGGCCAGTGACTCGCGGCAGCCGTAAAGATTATCGAACTTGGATTTGGTGACCGAATCGTTGACGTTGATCGCCGGAATCAGCAGCTTGCCTTGCTCGGCAATCTGGTACAGGCGATGCACGCCGGTGGTGGTTTCCTCCGAGACGCCTTTCCAGTCCTTGACCACGGTGGTCCAGAAACCGGGACGTTCTTTCGCCACGCGCTTGAGCAGGTTCTTGATGATCTGCTCTTCGTGCGACGCAGCAGGCTCATCGACCCACTTCGAGCCCTGTTCCAGTTCGTAACCCTTGTGGATCAGCAGGGTGACATCGCCGCCGTCGTCGACCACCAGCTCGGGGCCTTTGCCACCGGGGAAGGTGACCGCGTCCAGCGTGCAGTCCCAATACTCTTCCAGCGACTCGCCCTTCCACGCAAACACGGGCGTGCCGGTCGCGGCGATCGCCTGCGCAGCATGGTTCTGTGTCGAGAAGATGTTGCACGACGCCCAGCGCACGTCGGCGCCGATGTCTTTCAAGGTTTCGATCAGCACCGCGGTCTGGATGGTCATGTGCAGCGAACCGGTGACGCGCACGCCTTTCAGCGGCTTTTCGGCGGCATGTTTCTGGCGGATCGACATCAGGCCCGGCATCTCGTGTTCGGCGATGTCAATTTCCTTGCGGCCGAAGTCAGCTTCGCCGAGGGTCATGTCGGAGACTTTGTAATCGTGGTTTTCGTTGTTTTTGACGACAGCATTCATGGCAGAACTCCGTTGGTTTGAGAGCCGCGTAGTGACACGGCTCGCATTGAACGGGCGCGGTTGCAGCGTGTTACGACCATCGAGCCTGTTCCCTTGTGCGTACGGACAACGTACGGCGGGATTGCAGCGCCCCTCGATGGGCGACCCTGTTCCGAACAACGGAAGAGGGAGGATTGCGAATAGATTGCTTTTTCAGGGTGTAGGTCGGGCCCTGGCCCGACAT
>JALYOU010000375.1 GCA_030856725.1 Pseudomonadota bacterium | reverse complement strand
CGGCATTCGCCCCGCTTGGTGACGAAGTTGTAGATGCCGCCGACGCCGTTCTCGTCGCCCGGATACCAGTTCTGCACGGTCGAATACTTGATGTCGGCGTCGTCAAGTGCGACCAGTTCCACCACGGCGGCGTGCAGCTGGTTCTCGTCGCGCATCGGCGCGGTGCAGCCTTCGAGGTAGCTGACCTGGCTCTTTTCTTCCGCGATGATCAACGTGCGCTCGAACTGGCCGGTGTTAATGGCGTTGATGCGGAAATACGTGCTCAGTTCCATCGGGCAGCGCACGCCTTTCGGGATGAACACAAAACTGCCGTCGGAGAACACTGCCGAGTTCAGCGCGGCGAAGTAGTTGTCGCCGGTCGGCACGACGCTGCCGAGGTATTGCCTGACGAGTTCCGGATGGTCGTGGATCGCTTCCGACATCGAGCAGAAGATCACGCCTTTCTCGGCCAGTTCCTTGCGGAAAGTCGTACCGACGGACACGGAATCGAACACCGCGTCGACCGCAACGCCAGCCAGCTTGGCGCGCTCGTGCAGCGGAACGCCGAGCTTCTCGTAAGTGTCGAGCAACTCCTGCGGCACGTCGGCCAGCGTGGCGTACTTGGCCTTCGGCGCGGAGTAGTAGCTCAGCGCCTGGAAATCGATTGGCGCGATGTTGAGCTTGGCCCAGTGCGGCATCGGCATCGTCAGCCAGTGCCGATAGGCGGCCAGGCGCCAGTCGGTCATCCACTCCGGTTCGTTCTTGATCACAGACAGCGCGCGGATGATGTCTTCGCTTAGGCCCGGCGGCAGCGATTCGGATTCGATGTCGGTGACGAAGCCGGCGTCATAACGACGGCCGAGCTGCTCGATGATCTGTGCGTTTTCAACAGCCATGATGCGTTCTCAACTCGCCAGCGTCGCAGCGATCGTCTTGCGCCCGGACGCACGCACCGGCACCGGGGCAAGCATTTCCGCCAACGTGACGCCGCGCAGCGCATCGGCGACGACATCGTTGATCCGCCGCCAGTTGGCGCGGACGCCGCAGGAATGTTCGATGCCGCATTGCCCGGCATGCACGCTGCATTGAGTCATGCCGAGCGGGCCTTCGATGGCCTCGACGATCTCGATCAGGGAAATCGCATCGGCATCGCGCGCCAGCCGGTAGCCGCCGTTGACGCCGCGGAATGCGTCCACCAGTCCGGCCTGCGCCAATGGCTTGAGCACCTTCGCGACGGTCGGGACTTCCAGTCCGGCCTGCTCGGCAAGGCCCGCGGCGCTGAGCACGGCGTCGGGCCGCGCGGCGAGCACGGACAAGACGACGCTGGCGTAATCGGTGAGTTTGGTGACGCGCAGCATGACGGAACCTCGAAAGCGTACCGTAATTGTACTGTTTCAAGCTCACCGAGCCAACCCGCTTTTTTGTAGGAGCGCCTCTCAGGCGCGAAGCTTTACCGGTAAAGCCATCGCGCCTGAGAGGTGAATCCCCTCCCGGGGTGGGTCTTGGGGAGATGTCTCATCGTGTCCGCGATAGCGGCATGGCCTTTGACCGGGCGACAATGTCCGCATCCACACATGCCGGAAACATCCATGCCCAAGAAAATCGTCGCCCGCCTCTCGCCCATCCACGGCAACGGCGTCTTCGCCTCCGCACCCATCGAAAAGGGCGAGCGCATCATTCGCTACAAGGGCACCTTGCGCACGCACGAGGAAGTGGACAAGGAATACGGCGAGATCGACGAGAATGGCCACACCTTCCTGTTCACCCTCAACGACGATTACGTGGTGGACGCCAACATTGGCGGTAACCGCGCGCGCTGGCTCAACCACAGTTGCGAGCCGAACTGCGAGGCGGTGATCGAGGAGAACGACAAGGGCAAGTCGCACAAGGACAAGATCTTCATCGAGGCGATGCGCGACATCAAGGAAGACGAGGAACTGGTCTACAACTACGGCATCACGCTGGACGAGCCGCACACGAAGAAGGCGAAAGCCTTGTGGGCGTGCAAGTGCGGGTCGAAGAAGTGCACCGGGACGATGTTGCAGCCGAAGCGTTGATCAGCGGCAGACGAATCAGGCGCACTGTCCATGGATTACGAACTGGTCATCAAGTTCTGGCGCAAGTCGTTGCACGATGAATCCTTCCTCGTGACGATTGAAAACGAATTGAAACAGGTGCTCGGGGACACTGCGGAGTTGCACGGATACGACATCAGTCCCAAGGAAGTCAATCTATTCATGCTGACGTCCGACCCCAGGCATACGTTCCGACGCGCAAAGGACGTTCTTGAAAGACTGGCCAGTCTGCAAGGCGTATCAGCCGCGTTCCGCCTGGTGGGCGGTGCAAGCTTCACCTCCATCTGGCCGCTGCGGGCGACCCGGAAGTTCATGCTTCCGTAGGGCGGAATGACCAGCTTCGCTGCTGAGAAGCGCTTCGCGCAGTGGCTTGCGCCGCATGCCGCTTCAGCCGCGCGAATGACGGCGCCATGATGTCAGCAGCTGCCACATCTGGCGGAAGCGACTTTTTCGATACCGTCCTGCGACCCTGTGGTCTGCAATGCTTGGACGAACCAGCCTTCGGTCGCTAAAAACCTTGTCTCGCAGGAAGGAGCGGCGAAGCGACTCGACATCCGACTTGACGGGGATGCACCAGACCTCAAAAGGGTTGCCATGACCAATGCCAGTCGTTGACGGTTAACACACGGCGTACTGTCCGCGTCTTTGGGGCGAGCTTCGCTCCCGGCTGCCAAGACGGCCGATACCTCACAAGGAACCGGCATGCGTTTCGCCCCTCTCGCTGTTGCCGTCCTCGCGGTGCTGACCACGCCCGCATGGGCCATCGAGGTCGATGGCCGCATCGATCCAGCGGAATGGGAAGGCGCGCAGCGCGTCACCGAATTCCGCATTACCCAGCCGCTGACCGGCGCGCCCGGGTCGCAGCCGACCGAGGCGTGGGTGCTGGCGACGCCGGAAGGCCTGGCGGTCGCATTCCGCAACGTGCAGCCGGCCAGCGTGCCGCGCACCCGGCAGCGCATCCAGCGCGACGAAGGGGCACAGGTCGATCGCGTCAACCTGATGGTCGATTTCGAGGGCGACGGCCGCACCGGTTACAACTTCATGGTGAGCTCCACCGACGGCATCAACGACGCCGTGATCACCAACGAAAACCGCTTCAGCACCGACTGGGACGGCAACTGGCAGCACGCGGTCAGCGAGGACGCTGAGAGCTGGTCGGTGGAAATGCTGATCCCGTGGTACATCGCGCCGATGAGCAAGGGCAACGACGGCAAGCGCACGCTCAAGCTGTATCTGGATCGCGTGATCGGTTCCACCGGCGAGCGCATGGCGTGGCCGAACGCGAGTTTCGAGGGCGCGCGGTTCCTGTCGGATTTCAGCAGCGTGGAAGTGCCGCTGTACAACCAGTCGTTGCTCACGGTCACGCCGTACGTCGCCGGCGTGTACGACAACATTCGCGGGCGCGAGGGTTTCGACTCGGGCGCGGATATCTTCTGGAAGCCCAACGGCCAGTTCCAGCTGACCGCCACCATCAATCCCGATTTCGGGCAGGTGGAAAGCGACGACCTCGTCGTCAACTTCAGCGCCAACGAAACCTTCTTCAGCGACAAGCGGCCGTTCTTCACCGAAAACCAGGGTCTGTTCGAGTTCACCACGCCTTCGGATTTCAGCCAGTTGGTGTACACGCGCCGCGTCGGCGGACCGGAGGACGACGGCGACGGCGCGGGCGACATCATCGGCGCGGTCAAGGTCAACGGCAGCTTCGGCACGACCCAATACGGCGTGTTGCTGGCCGAAGAAGCCGACGACGTGGGCCGCTCGTTCCGCGCGTTGCGACTGGTGCAGGATTTCGAGACGCAGGACGTGGGCGTGATGCTGACGCAGGTGGAACGGCCGTTCCTGGACCGTAGCGCGATGGTACTAGGCGTCGATCACAACTGGCGGCCCAACGAAAAAATCAGCGTGCAGACGCGGCTGCTGGGCAGCGACATCGATCAGGCCGGCAACACCACGCGCGGTTCCGGCGGGACTGTATTCGTCAGCTACGAAATGGGCGGCGGCTGGCGCCAGTACTGGCTGGCGATGCACTTCAACGACACGCTGCAGATCAACGATTTTGGTTTCCTGTCGCGCAACAACCTCAACTATTTCAACTGGGAAGTGCAGCGCCGCTTCACGCACTTGCCAGCCGAGTCGCGATATTCATCCAAGAACTGGCGTTTCCGCATCAGCGGCACCGACAACGACCACAGCCTGCGCCTGCAGCGGCAGTTTCGCGTCAGCCGGCAAAGCCAGCTGCGCAATGGCAGCGGCGAATACGCGCAGATCAACGTCAACAGCGCCGGCTACGACGACCGGCTGACGCGCGGCAACGGCGAGCTGTACCTGCCGCCAAGCTTCAATGCGCATGTCGATTTCCAGCGGCCGCGCAAGGGCGATTGGGCGTTCAATGGCTATGTCAACGCTTTCAGCGGCGGTGTGTCGGGCAATCGCAAGGTGGGCTACGCAGTTGGATTCCAGCCGACCTATTTCATCAGCGACGCGTTCAGTGTCTTCGCCGAACTGAGCTATGACGACACGCCGGACTGGCTGATCTGGAAGGGCGGCAACCTGATTGGCAGCTTCGACGAACACGCCACGGAACTCGATGCCGGCGTGAACTGGACCATCGGCAGCAAGCAGGAAGTGCGCGTGAAGCTGCAGGCGCTGGGACTGGATGCGAAACTGGAGCAGGGCTATCGCGTCGTGGATGGCCGCGCGGTTACGGTGAATGATCCGATCGACAGTTTCAGCCTCAACAACTTGGGCTTCCAGATCCGCTATCGCTACGAACTGGCGCCGCTGTCGTACCTGTTCGTGGTCTATGGCCGCGGCGGCTTCGACCAGAATGC
>JALYOU010000243.1 GCA_030856725.1 Pseudomonadota bacterium | reverse complement strand
GCATCTCGTTCTACACCTTCGCCACGTTGTCCTACACGCTGGACATCTACCTGCGTCGTGCCAAGCCCGCGGACAATTTCCTCGATTACGCCCTGTTCGTGACTTTCTTTCCGCACCTGGTGGCCGGCCCGATCATGCGGCCGACCGAACTGGTGCCGCAGTTCGCGCACGAACGCCGCGCTACCGGCGACCAGCTGCGCTTCGGCCTGGCACTGATGACGCTGGGGTTGTTCCTGAAGGTGGTGCTGGCCGACGGCTTCCTTGCGCCCGCGGTCGAATCGGTATTCGACGCGCGTCCCGGCACGCTCGCCGGCGCGCTCGACGCGTGGACCGGCACGCTGGCCTTCAGCGGGCAGATCTTCTGCGACTTCGCCGGTTATTCGACCACGGCGATCGGCGCGGCCATGTGCCTGGGTTTTGCCATGCCCGACAACTTCCGTTTCCCGTACGCGGCGATCGGTTTTTCCGATTTCTGGCGGCGCTGGCACATCACCCTGTCGGCGTGGCTGCGCGACTACCTGTACATCCCGCTGGGCGGCAACCGTTACGGTGTCGCGCGCACGTACTTCGCCTTGATGGCGACCATGCTGCTCGGCGGCCTGTGGCACGGCGCGAGCTGGACCTTCGTCGCCTGGGGCGGTCTGCACGGCCTTTACCTGGCGGCCGAACGCGTGCTGCGCGCGCGTTTTGCAGGCTACCGGCCGGGTCCGGTCGCGCTGTTCGGACTGGCGCTGCTGACCTACGCCCTGATCAACGTGACCTGGGTGTTCTTCCGCGCCGACAGTTTCGGCGAGGCGTGGTCGCTGCTGCGTGGGATGGCTGGACTCAACGCGGACGCGCCGCCGATTCTGCCGACCTCCGAACTGGTGCCGGCGCTGGCGATCGTCGCCGGCATCGTCGCCGCGCACTGGCTGATGCGGCTGCGCACGCTCGAATCGTTCATCGCACAGCGCCGTCCGGTGGTGTTGTCAGGCGCGTGGGCGCTGATGCTGTTCGCCGTGATCATCACGCAGGGGTCGGGCAATGCCTTCATCTACTTTCAGTTCTGAAACCGCAGGTTCTGAAACCGTCGGCGCTGAACCTGCCGGCTCCGTCGGCATCGCAACGGACAGATTCGAGCGTGCGGGTTTCGTGCGGCAGACCGCCTCCGATCGCCCCGGCGTGGCGCAGCCCGTCCCCGAGCGCGACGTTCCAGTGCAGCCTTGGGGCCGGATCTTCCTCGGCGCCATGTTCGGCGCGGCGTTATTGCTGGGCGGCTGGGAACTCTATTGGCGGGAATGGGATGCCACCCCCGGCTACCGCAACAGCGTGGGCGCCTGGGCCGAGCAGCGCGCGCGGATCAATGCGGGCGAGGGCGATGCGACGGTGTTGGTCGGCACCTCGCGGTTGTTGTTCGACGTGCAGTTGCCGGAGTGGGAACGGCTGTCGGGCGCGCGTCCGATCCAGCTGGCGCTGGAAGGCACGTCGCCGCTGCCGGTGTTGGAAGACCTGGCCGCCGATCCGGACTTCACCGGGCGCGCTGTGGTCGATGTCACCCCCGACCTGTTCTTCAGCGGCTATGCGCTGCGCGGTGAGGCGGTGAAGCACTATCACGACCGCGGCCCGTCCCAGCGCAGCGGTCACTGGCTCAGCAAGCACCTGCTGGAAACGCGGCTGGCGTTCTACGACCCTGACTTCGCGCTGCCGACCGTCGTGCGCCGGCAGGTCTGGCCGCTGCGTCCAGGGATGCGGCCACGCACCCACGTGCGCAAGCTGATGGTGCTGGGTCCGGATCGCAACACCCATATGTGGCCGCGGGTAGAGTTCGATCCCGCCTATCGCAGGCTTGCGCAGGACATCTGGGCGGAAGACTTCGGCGGGCCGCTCCCGGGCATGGACACGGCGGCAAAGAAAGGTGCCGCGATCGACGCGCAGGTCGTGCGAACGCTGAAGGCGGTGGAGCGACTGCGTGCGCGCGGCGTCCAGGTAGTGTTCGTGCGCCCACCGAGCGGCGGCCGCTATTACGACTACGAACAACAGCACCTGCCGCGCGCCCAGACTTGGGACGTGCTGCTGGCACGCACAGGCCTGCCCGGCGTGCATTTCGAAGACCATCCCGACTTGCAGGGACTCGACCTGCCCGAATGGTCGCATCTGTCCGCGGCCGATGCGCGCCGCTACACCGCGCGGCTGCAACCGCTGGTGGAGCGCGCGTTCCGCCAACAGGAAACCGCGAGCAACGCCGAGCGCGTGGCGGTCGCCGCTCCCTAGGCGACGCACCAACCGGCGTGCTGCGCGCTACTTCCTCGCCGAAAAAATCGGCGTCAGGTAGTCCGTCTTGCCCTCGATGCGTTCCAGATGTGGATACCGCAACCCTTCGCGGTAATCGACGTTGATGGTGCGATATCGATCGAACTCCTTGACCATGACCCGAATCGGCGCCTTGTCGGTCTTCGCCGCCTTGATCGCCGCTTCCATCGCTTCCTTGCCGTATTCGATGTCGTTGATCGCCACCAGCGTCATGCCGGTGCCTAGGCCCGCGTTGAACGCGGCGCTGTCCCAGCGCACTTCGCCGATCTTGCCGTCCTTGTCCGCACTCAATCCCAGTGAATAGGTGAAGTCCAACGCGCCCTTGCTGTCCTTGGCGCGGGCCTTGGCCAGTGCATTCGGCTCATCCTTGTAGACCAGCCGCCAGCCGCTGGCTTCCAGTCCGCCGGTCAGCGGTGTCTTGCCGTCCAGGCGCGTGCGCAGAAATGTAGTCCAGTCGTCGGCGACGACGCCGTTGAGCGTGGCGACGACATCCTCGAAGGTGTAGGTCTTCTGCGTCTTCCACACACCGTCATCGACACCGAAGAACGCGCGCGCGAAATCGTCGAGTGATTTCTTGCCGCTGGTTTTCGCGCGGATGCGTGCGTCGGCTTCAAGCCAGATCATCTGCCCGGCCGAGTAGTAGTCCTCGCTCAGCTGGTAGTTGCGATACGGCTTGGGCGAGCGGCGCGAGATGATCGGGTCGTGCGTGGTGTCCTGCACGCTGCGCCACTGCATGCCGGGCCGGTTGTCGGCGTAAGTAGCCGCGACCAGCGCCAGCGCATCGCGCGACGCGTCCATCGGCCGCAGGTTGCTGCGCGCGGTGAGCACGTTGCCCCAGTACTGCGTCTGGCCTTCGTACACCCACAGCAGGCTGTCCTGCATCGGCACGCTGTAGTTCGGCGTCCACAGGTCCGCCGGCCGGCGGAATTTGCCATTCCACGAATGCACGAATTCGTGCGCGAGCAGGTCGCTGCTGCCGGTCTTCTCGTCCCAGCCGGTGAAGTAATCGGTGCTCAGGCCGTTCTCGCTCGAACGCTGGTGTTCGAGCCCGTTGCCGGCCATCTGTCCCGACAGCGAGAACAGAAAATCGTAGTGGTCGTAATGCTGCGCGCCGAACAGCTTCAGCGCCTGCGTCACCATCGCGCGATGCTGCGCGACGTGCTCGGGTTTGGTTTCGAGGAAGCGCACGGCGTCGGCAACGACGTTCAAACGCACCGGCACCTGTGCACCGGGTGCGAGATCGATCTGCTTGAAGTATTTGCCGGCGTACACCGGCGAATCGACGAGGATGTCGAGCGGCACGGTCTGGTAACGCACGGTGTCGCCATCCTTGCCCGCGGTGTCGAGCGCGGTCGCCGCCTGCCAGCCGCTGGGATACTTCACGCTCGGCGCGACATCGATTCGGCTTGCATGATGCCCGGCCGGATACAGCACCACCGCGTTCCATTGCAGGTTGAGCATGTTCGGCGTCATCACCACGCGGCCCTGTGCGCTGTCGGTGGGCGTGAGGTACTGGTACTCGGCGTTGATGCTCTGCACGCCCGCCGGCACATCGACATGGAATGCATACACGTTGAGCGGATCGCGCGTCCATGTGAGTTTCTGACCGTTGCCGGTGATGACCAAGCCGGCGAGCTTGTCGATCGGTCCGCGGGGCGCGTGGTTGCCGGGCAGCCATTCGGGATACAACAGCGTTAGCGCCCCCGGCTGTACCGGAATGGTCTGCTTGACGCGGACGATGCGGCGCGCGGTGTCGGTGGCGTCCACGTTCAGCGTCATCGTGCCGGGCGCGTACGGCGTGTCCTGCGGCGGCGGCACTTCGGCGCGCGCGATGCCCGCGGCGATGGCGAATGACAAGGCTGATAACGCAAGCAGATGGCGCATGGACACTCCACGAGGATGAGGCAACCGGTCAATGCTACCCAGCACCGCCACAACGGCACCCTGCCATTGGACATGCAGGGATGGATGCCGTTCACATCTTCGCCTGCTTAAGCCAAATGTTTATACGAACAGGCTTTCACGACGTCGAGGCAACGCCGCCAAGAAACTTTTAAGCCGCCATTCCCGCCTTCGCGGGAATGGCGATTGCGGGACATCGAGCGCCGCATTCGAGGCACGTTAGCGTTTGCGCCAGACGACGCACCGATTGTTCGCCGGCATGACGATGTCGTCGATCAATTGCAAGCCGATGCCGCGCGCCAACATATCGACCGCTTCGAAATCGCGTATGCCCGATTGCGGATCGCGCGCTTTCAGCCAGTCATCAAAATTACGATTGCTCTCGCTGGTGTATGCGCCGCCGTAATTGAACGGTCCATACACGGCGAGCAGGCCTGAAGCCGTATCGCGTTTTTCCAGCACCGTCGCGACCACGCCGAAGCACGCTTCTACGTCCAGCCAGGACATGATGTGCAGGGTGTTCGCGCTGAACACCGCATCGACACAAGCCAACGCTGCTCGTTCGTCCGTGGCCGCAAAGGTCGCGACATCCAGTTCGATCACGGGCGGTGTATTCGGCAGTCCGCTTTCGTCGAGCCACTGCCGGATACCCGGCACATTGTCCGTACGGTCCGAACACTGCCACGTCAGCCACGGCATCGCCGCCGCGAAATGCACCGCGTGCTGGCCCGTGCCGCTGCCGATTTCGAGCACGTGTTTGCGATCGGCGAAGTGCATTCGCAACACGTCGAGGATCGGATCGCGGTTGCGTTCGCAGGCCTGGGAGAAAGGTTTATCGCGCACTGTGGCTCGTCATAAAGGCGCTCAAGGCAACGCGCGCACATACATTGTCTTGCTGCCACTGCCCGTACCGCCGCGCTCTTCGATCATGAAATGCCGGGGATGGTGCTTCAGCAGATCGCTCAACTTCTTGTGTCCGTACAGCCGCGGATCGAAATCGGGACGGATCTTGGGTAGGTAAGTGCCGACCGCGCCGAGGTGCGCCCAGCCCTGCTCGTCGGACGCTTCTTCGATCGCGCGCCGCAATAGCTCGATCGGCAGTGGCAGCACGGTGGACTTGTTCGAAGCAGGGCCCGGCGGGGCGGGCGATGGCGGGACAGCCATCGTCGCCTTTGCAGGCGCCGCAGCCGTCTTCTTTGCAGTCGCCTTCGCTGGTACCGCAGCCGCTCTCGCGGACGCAGGTGCTGCGACATCGGCGCGCAGCACTTCGGTGTAAATGAATTTGTCGCAGGCCTGCACGAAGGGATCCGGCGTCTTGCGCTCGCCAAAACCATACACGGTCAATCCTTCCTCGCGCAGGCGCTGCGCCAGACGCGTGAAGTCGCTGTCGCTCGAGACCAGACACATGCCATCGAAGCGGCCGGTGTACATCAGGT
>JALYOU010000357.1 GCA_030856725.1 Pseudomonadota bacterium | reverse complement strand
GCTTGTCGAGGAACGCACGCGTGCCCTCGCGCATGTCGTCGGTCGAGAACACCAACCCGAACTGTGCCGACTCGTATTCCAGCCCTTCTTCAATCCCACATGCGCCGCCAACGTTGACGCAATCGATCATTCCGCGCAGCGCCAGCGGCGCGGCGTTGGCGAGTTGTTCGGCAAGCTTCATCGTCTCGGTTTCAAGCTCGGCGGCGGGCACGACGCGATTGACGATGCCCAGCTGCATGGCGCGCGCGGCATCGATGGGTGCGCCGGTCAGGCACAATTCCAGCGTCGCGGCGCGGCCGGCCAGCCGCAACAACCGCTGCGTGCCGCCGAAGCCCGGAATCAGGCCGAGATTGATCTCGGGCTGACCCATCTTCGCGCTGTCCGCGGCGATGCGCAGGTGGCAGCACATCGCAAGCTCCAGCCCGCCGCCGAAGGCGAAGCCATTGATCATCGCGATCACCGGCTTCGGCATCTTCTCCACGCGGCGCATCATGCGTTGGCCGCGCAACGAGAAATCGCGGCCTTCGACCGCGCTCAGCCCGGCCATCTCGGCGATGTCCGCGCCGGCGACGAAGGCCTTCGGTCCCGCACCGGTCAGCACTACCACACGGATGGATGAATCCTCCGACGCCGCATCGAAGCCCCGGTGCAGGGCGTTGAGGGTCGCCACATTGAGGGCATTCAGTTTTTCAGGGCGGTTGACGCGGATGAAGCGGATCGGGCCGCGGTCCTCGATTTGAAGGGGCGAATCGGACATGAATCCTCGCAATCTGGGATGGAAAACAGTGGCCCCCGGCACGGAACTTGGCGGGCTGAGCAGGGTCGGAGAGGCCAGTCGTCAGTAGCGGTTAAGCGCCTGCCCGGCTATCCTAGCGCGTCCACTGGGGCGGTCTGACCGCCCCTTGCCATTCATGGCACTCACTCACTGGAGTACCGCTGCATGAAGTTGCGTTTGCTTGCCGCCGCGCTCGCGGCCATCACCCTGACTGCCGGCGTTGCCGTCGCGCAGGACACCACCTCCGAGAAGGGCAAGCTGAGCTACGCCTTCGGCTACGACTTCGCCCGCAACCTGGCCGAAAGTGGAGAGCAGATTGACAGCGCCACGCTGGTCAAGGCAGTCCAGGACGGTCTGGCCAAAAAGCCGCCATCGATCTCCCCCGAACAACTCAAGCCCTCCATCGAGGCCTTCCAGAAGCGCCAGCAGGCCAAGGCCGCCGCCAACAAGGCTGCGTTCGAAAAGGTGGCGCGCGAGAACAAGACCAAGAGCGACCAGTACCTGACGTCGAACAAGGCGGCTGCGGGCGTGAAGACGTTACCGGGCGGCGTGCAGTACCGCGTTGTCGAGAATGGCACCGGTGCCAAGCCGACCACCGCCAGCACGGTTTCGCTGGAAGTGCTGGGTCCGTTCCCGTATGGCCAGCGTCCGACCCAGGCCCAGGCCGCCGACAAGCCCACCGTCAAGATGAGCGAAATCGAGATGCCAGCCATGCGCGAAGTGCTGCAGCAGATGCCGGCGGGCTCCAAGTGGGAAGTCGTGTTGCCGCCTGACAAAGCTTTCGGCGCTGATCCGCGCACGGGCTTCCCGCCCAATGTCGCCGTCGCCTTCGAATTGAAACTCGTCAGCGTCAAGTGAGGTTCCGGCGCGTTCTTGCTTCGCAAGAACGCCTTTGTCGGAACGTCATCCCCGCGCAGCCGGGTATATAGTGACTCTGCTGCTCTTCATTACGCCGGCTCCCATGCCGGCGTAATGCTGTGCGCACATCGCTTCCTGTAGGAGCGGCTTTAGCCGCGAGCCACTGATCCGGGGAAAAAGCTCGCGGTTAAATCCACTCCTCCGAAAAGCAGCCCGGGAGCAACAATCAGCAACAAACCCCGCGTCACCCGACATCCCTGACAGTCATTTAATATCCAATCAATGATCACCCCCGCTTTCCGGGCCGTCCTCAGTCCCTGCGTCGGCATCTGCTCGCTCGACGACGACGGCCTGTGCCTCGGCTGCCATCGCACTTCGACTGAAATCGCGCGCTGGGCGCAGATGAACGATGACGAGCGCTTGCGCCTCATGGAAACCACGCTCGTCGTACGCCAGTCGCAACGCAGTTGATGGAATCGGTTCCACCATGGGCGGAATCCCCACGCATCACGCTTGAACGCATCCAGGCGGCCCTGTATCCACTGCACGCATCACCGGCCGGCCCCGGCTGGAACCACGAAGAGCTGACCGGTTTGCTGGACGATGTTCCCGAAGCTGAAGCGGCCGTCCTCGTCGGCCTGGTGCCGCGCGACGGCCTGCAGGTCCTGCTGACCCGACGCAATGACGGCTTGCGCCATCACGCAGGCCAGGTCAGTTTTCCTGGCGGCCGCCTCGAGGCAGGCGATGCCGACGCCGTCGCCGCGGCGGTGCGCGAAACGGTGGAGGAAATCGGCATCCGCGCCGACCAGATCACGCCGCTTGGCTATCTCGATCCCCTGACCACCATCACCGGCTTCCGCGTGCTGCCCGTGGTGGCCGTGATCGCGCCGGATCACGTCGTCGTACCGGACCCTTCCGAGGTTGCCGCGGTGTTTGAGGTGTCGTTGCAATTCCTGCTCGCGCCCGAAAGCCTGCAATCCGCCGATGTCGAGTTTGGCGGCCGTGTGCGTCGGGTGCATGAGTTCGCGCGTTATGCGCAGGTGCCCGAGCAGCGCATCTGGGGCGCCACCGCGTCGATGCTGTTGAACCTCCGCCACCGGCTTGGAGCACTGCCATGACACCCTGGAAAACCCTTGTACAGGCGGAGGATCTCGCAGCCCGGCACGGCGATGGCGCACTCGCGATCATCGATTGCCGTTTCGCATTGAGCGATCCTACGGCTGGAGAAAATGCCTACCGGCAGGCGCACATTCCCGCCGCCTTGTACGCACATCTCGACCGCGACCTTTCAGACCATCGCAAGCACGGACAAGGCCGGCATCCGTGGCCTGATGCAACCGACTTCACCGCCACGCTCGGCACCTGGGGTGTCACACCCGAAACCCAGGTTGTCGCCTACGACGACAGCGACGGCGCCTACGCCGCGCGACTGTGGTTCCTGCTTCGCGCGCTGGGCCACGAAGCGGTCGCGGTGCTGGATGGCGGATGGCTGCGCTGGACAGCATTGGGTTTGCCCACAGAAGACGCGATCCGCACGCCGCAGGTGACGCGTTACGACGTGCAATTCGACACGGATTTGTTGGTGGATGCGCAGCAGGTGCAGGCGCATCTCGGCGATGGCGGCATGCTGGTCGATGCGCGCGCCGCCGAGCGCTTCCGCGGCGAAGTCGAACCCCTGGATCGCGTCGCCGGACACGTGCCCGGCGCGGTCAACCGCCCGTATGCACACAACCTCAGCGAAGGCCGCTTCAAGCCTGCCGCAAAACTTCGTAAAGAGTTCGATGCGCTGCTCGTGCAACACGATGCCGACGAAGTCGTCGCCATGTGCGGCTCCGGTGTCACCGCCTGCCATCACCTGCTTGCGATGACGCACGCCGGCTTGCCGGGCGCACGGTTGTTCACGGGCTCGTGGAGCGGATGGATCAGCGATCCCGAGCGCACCATCGCCACCGGCTGAGCGAAGCTATGCAGGTAGAGCCTCCTAGTGCCAGTGGATTCCTGCAGATCAGGCAACGATCCATGCACGCCGCATCATTTCCCCAGTTTTGCGAGCAATGCGCGCAGACCAGCCTGCGTATCCGGCTCGCTCCATGCATCGATGAAATGTTCCAGCCGGATGCGCTCGGGTTGAAGCGCGGCGACGAGGTCGGCGCGCGCCAGTGCGCGGGTGGTCAGCATGGGATTGCGCGGCAGCTTCAGGAGGTCGTCGAGCCAGGCATGCGCGCGCGTGGCGACGCTGCCGATGTCCACCAGCTCATCGACCAGTCCAATGGCGAGCGCGCGTTCGCTGTCGACCAGTTCTCCGGCCACGAGCAAACGCTCGGCGCGGTGTGCGCCGGTCACGCGGCGCATGAGGTGCTGGATGCCTTCGGGCGCAACCAGTCCGACCTGTGTTTCGTTGAGGCCGATGCGGTACGGGCCTGACGCCATCACGCGGTAGTCGCAGCACAAGGCCAGCACGCAGCCGCCGGCGGGCGCGTGTCCGGCGATCGCGGCGGCGACCGGGATGGGGCAATCGGCCAGTGCGCGTGCGGCGCTGAAGAAACTTTCCCACGCCGATTGCAATGCAGCGCGGTCGTCGCCGAGCGATAACAGGTATGGGACATCGAGGCCCGCCGAAAACACTTCCGGGCCGCCGACAAGTACGAGTCCGTGCACGCCGGCCGCCACCGAATCGCTGATGGCTTCGCGCAACGCATTGCACAGGTCGGGATTGAGCGCGTTGACCGGCGCGCGTGCGAGCCGGAGTTCGCGGATGGAACCGGTGTCTGTGATTTCGATGAGTGCGGACATGGTTGGCCGGAGCGGGTTGATTGTCAGAGGTCCCGTTATCATAGGCGCATGAAGACACCTTTCTTTTTGACCATCCTGCTCGCCGCCCTCTGCGGAAGCGGCTGCGCGCCCGACTGCTCGCCGCAAGTGCGCGATGGCTGGATTCGTCTGGGGCCAGCAAGCATGCCGATGATGGCTGGCTTCGGCCGCATCGAGAATCGCTGCCCGACGCCGATTACGATCACATCGGCGCGCAGTGCGGCCTTTGCGGATACCTCATTGCACGAGACGCGCATCGTTGGCGGCATGAGCCGCATGCGCGAAGTTTCCGAACTGCGCGTCGCACCGGACGATGCCGCAGTACTGAAACCGGGTGGTCTGCATTTGATGCTGATGCAGCCGCGTGCGCCATTGAAGGCGGGCAGCAAGATTGCGGTGGAGTTCGAGTTGTCCGATGGACGCACGCTGCTCGGCGAGTTCGAGGTGCGCAAGCCGGTGTTATGACCGAATAGATTTCTCGCAAGGATTGCTTTTCGTAGAAGGGGCTTCGCCCGCGAGCTCTTGTTTTCCGTGAACCTGCGCGGGGAAGCTCCCGACTAAGCCGCTCTACGCCCCGAAGGAAGTTCTCTTGGGGGAGGAAGTGCGACTGCGCGTCCCGAAATATCCTATGAGGACGTAGGCTCGGCAGCCTCGCGCACAGATGCCGGTAGCGTGGTCGGTCGACCGCTGGCGCGCCCTATCCACACCATCACCACATGCCCATCGGCATACAGCGTCATGTCATCGCCGGAACAGATACGATGGCTGATGGTCAGGCTGCTATTGCCGACACGCTCGGCAAACAGTTCTATGACGATATCCGACGGATACGGAATTGGCTTCCGGTAATTGATCTGCACGGCCGCTAGGAGCGGCGCAATGGTTTCCGTTACCCACTCGGTGCCGAGCGATGCGAACCAGCGGATACGCGCTTCCTCCAGGAACGTCAGGAAGCTCGAATTGTTGACGTGGTTGAAGGCATCTAGGTCGCGCCAGCGCAATTCCATCGGCATGCGGTAAAGCACGCGAGCGGATAGCGGGTTCTCGTGGTGATTCATGCTGCGGCTTTTCTGCGCTTCGGCTTGCTATCGATGCCAAGCGTCTTGGCCAGAAAACGTCCCGTATGCGATTGCGGCATCGTCGCCAGATCCTCCGGCGTGCCGGTGGCGATGATCTGTCCGCCGCGGTGGCCGCCTTCCGGGCCCAGGTCGATGACCCAGTCGGCCGTCTTGATGACATCGAGGTTGTGCTCGATGACGACAATGGTGTTGCCGTCGTCGCGCAGCTTGTGCAGCACAGCCAGCAGGTGTTCGATGTCGTGGAAGTGCAGGCCGGTGGTCGGTTCGTCGAGGATGTAGAGCGTGCGGCCGGTGTCGCGGCGCGACAGTTCCTTCGACAACTTCACCCGTTGCGCCTCGCCGCCGGACAGCGTGGTCGCAGGCTGGCCGAGTTTGATATAGCTCAGTCCGACATCCAGCAGCGTTTCGAGTTTGCGGGCGATGCTGGGGACAGGCTCGAACAGTTTGAGTGCATCCTCGACCGTCATGTCGAGCACGTTGTGGATGTTGTAACCCTTGTAGAGAATTTCCAGCGTCTCGCGGTTATAGCGTTTGCCCTTGCACACGTCGCATGCCACGTAAACGTCGGGCAGGAAGTGCATCTCGACCTTGATCAGGCCATCGCCCTGGCATGCTTCGCAGCGTCCGCCACGCACGTTGAAACTGAAACGGCCTGGCGCATAGCCGCGCGCGCGCGACTCGGGCACCTGGGCGAACAGTTCGCGCAAGGGCGTGAACAGGCCCGTGTAGGTTGCCGGATTGGAACGTGGCGTGCGGCCGATCGGCGACTGGTCGATATCGACCACCTTGTCGAACAGGTCCAGTCCTTCCACTTCGCGATAAGGCGCATGGTGATGCGACGAGCCGTTGATCTCGTTGGCCGCCAGCGCATACAGCGTGTCGTTGATCAGCGTCGATTTGCCTGAGCCAGAGACCCCGGTGATCGCGGTGAACAGACCCGCGGGAATGGAAACGTCCACGCCCTTGAGGTTGTTGCCCGACGCGCCGGTCAGCGTCAGCATCGCCTTCTTGTTGGCTTTGTGCCGCTGCTTCGGAATGTCGATCTTGCGCTTGCCGCTCAGATACTGGCCGGTGACGGAACGCGGCGCCTTTAATACATCGGCATAACTGCCTTGCGCGACGATTTCGCCGCCATGCACGCCCGCGCCAGGGCCGATGTCGACGATATGGTCGGCAAGCCGAATCGCTTCCTCATCGTGCTCGACAACAATGACGGTGTTGCCGAGATCGCGCAGGCG
>JALYOU010000239.1 GCA_030856725.1 Pseudomonadota bacterium | reverse complement strand
TCCTTGCGCATGGCGCGGTCGAAGCGCAGCTGTGACAGGTTCGGCGTCATGATGTTGGCCATCGCTTGCGGCCGCGCCATCGCATCCAGCACGGTCTGCGGCGTGTGGCCGAAACCGAGCATGCCGTAGCCGCCGGTGTCGTACAGCACCGCACCCTTCAGCGTCACCATCCACGATCCACGCGCGGCCAGCGCGACGTAGGGATTGACGGCATCTTCCGGATAGAAATTGACGAAGCCTTCCTGCACGGCGCGCACCTGCGCGTCCTCGTCCAGGTCCAGCAGTTCCGGGAATTCGGCGCGCACGCGCTCGTACTGGGCGACGGCGGCGTCGATCGCTTCAGACAAAGCCGGATGCGACGCAGCAAATGTCGCCACCGTGGCGTCGTCGAGGCCTGGAGTGCGGCGCGCGCCGCCGTGATTGCGTAACGCGGCGAGTTTGTCGGTGATGGTCATCGGTGTCCTCCGGGAACTGTCGTCATCCCAGCGCAAGCTGGGATCCACTGGAATGACGGGCTTTCAGAACTTTTCCCTGACTACCGAAAACAAAATGCGCGGGATGTGGATCACATCGGCCCGCGCATGCAGTTATTCGAGTCAATTCAAGTGTTTGCGGAATTTTATCACGCGGTTTTTGCCGCCGTAACCCCCATGCGCCGCTACACTGTGTGCCCGAAAAAGCCCGGTTTTCCCCAAGAATTCCCTTGAAGCGAGCAGATTTCCACTACGAGTTGCCTGATGCGCTGATCGCGCAGGCGCCGTTGCCCGAACGCTCCGCCAGCCGCCTGCTGTGCGTGCCGTCCGGCTCGGCGGCGTTCGCTGACCAGCATGTGCGTGATCTGCCGGATCTGTTGCAGCCAGGCGACCTGCTGGTGTTCAACGATACCCGTGTGATTCCAGCACGTCTGCACGGCACCAAGGCGACGGGCGGTCGTGTCGAAATCCTGATCGAACGGTTGCTGCCCGCCAACGAGGCCCGCGCGCAGATCGGCGCAAGCAAATCGCCGAAACCCGGCAGCCGCATCGCGCTGGATGCAGGTGGCGAGGCGGAAGTACTGGGACGCGAGGGCGAGTTCTATCGCCTGCGTTTCGATGTCGATGGATCGCTCGAAGCCTGGTTGCTGCACGCCGGACGCCTGCCGCTGCCGCCGTACATCCATCGTGAGCCGGGCGCGCAGGACGACGAGCGGTACCAGACCGTATTCGCGCGTGAAGCGGGCGCGGTGGCGGCGCCGACCGCCGGATTACATTTCGACCAGCCGCTGCTGGATGCGTTGCTTGCGCGCGGCGTGGAATCCGGACACGTCACGCTGCATGTCGGCGCCGGCACGTTCCAGCCCGTGCGCGTGGACGACCTGCGTGAGCACCGCATGCATAGCGAATGGCTGAATGTCGGCGCGAAGCTTGTCGAAAAAATGCACAGGACGCGTGCAGCCGGGGGTCGCGTGATTGCAGTCGGTACGACGGTGGTGCGCGCGCTGGAAAGCGCCATGCGCATGAATGAAGCCGGCGACGTTGAAGTGCAGCCGTTCGCGGGTGAGACGCAGATCTTCATCCTGCCGGGCTACGCGATTCGCAGCGTGGATGCGTTGCTGACCAATTTCCATTTGCCGGAATCCACGCTGCTGATGCTGGTGTCGGCGTTCGCGGGGAAGGAGCGGATCATGGCGGCGTATGCGCATGCGATTGAGCAGGGCTATCGGTTTTTTTCATACGGGGATGCGATGTTGTTGTGGCCGGAAATTCGCTCGTGATGGTTTGCGCTGCTCTTGCTCCTCATTCCCGCGAAAGCGGGAACCCAGCGTCTTTGAAGTTCGCGATTACTGGTCGAAAGTCACTGGGTTCCCGCCTTCGCGGGAATGACGACTCTGAGATTGCCGCATGAGCCGCATGTCATTCGAGCTGCTGAACACCGACGGCCTCACCCGCCGCGGCCGCCTCACGTTCCCGCGCGGCACCGTCGAAACTCCGGCCTTCATGCCGGTCGGCACCTACGGTTCGGTCAAAGGCGTCCTGCCGGAACAGATTCGCCAACTCGGCGCCGAAATCATTCTCGGCAACACCTTTCATCTTTATCTGCGTCCCGGCCTCGACGTCATCGAAGCGCACGGCGGCCTGCACGGCTTCGCGCGCTGGGATGGCCCGATCCTCACCGACTCCGGCGGCTTCCAGGTGTTCTCGCTGGCTCACCGACGCAAGATCACCGAACAGGGCGTGACCTTCAACGCCCCGACCGATGGATCGACCGTGTTCCTCAGTCCAGAGGAAAGCATGCGCATCCAGCGGGTGCTGGGTT
>JALYOU010000320.1 GCA_030856725.1 Pseudomonadota bacterium | reverse complement strand
GCATGCGGCCATGGCCTTCGCACTGCGGGCAAACAATCTGGCTGGCTTCGCCCAAGCTGTTGCGCAGGCGTTGGCGGCTCATCTCGAGTAGCCCGAACCGCGAGATACGACCAATCTGCACGCGCGCGCGGTCGTATTTCAGCGCATTCTGCAGCTTGTTCTCGACATCCCGCTGATGCTTGTTGGAGGACATGTCGATGAAGTCGATCACCACCAGCCCGCCCAGGTCGCGCAAGCGCAGCTGGCGGGCGACTTCCTCAGCCGCCTCAAGGTTGGTGTTGAACGCGGTTTCCTCGATGTCGCCGCCCTTGGTGGCGCGCGCCGAGTTAACGTCGATCGCGGTCAACGCTTCAGTCTGGTCGATGACCAATGCGCCACCGGAGGGCAGGCGCACGGTGCGCTCGTAGGCGCCTTCGATCTGCGATTCGATCTGGTAGCGGTTGAATAGCGGGGTGTCGTCGGTGTAATGCTTCAGCTTGCGCAGGTTATGCGGCATCACCTGTTCGACGAACTCGCGCGCTTCCTCGTACATCTCCGGGGTGTCGACAAGGATCTCGCCGACGTCGCTGCGCATGTAGTCGCGCAGCGCGCGCACGATCAGCCGCGATTCCTGATAGATCAGGAACGGAGCGGGCTTGGTCAGCGCGGCCTCGGCAATGGCTCGCCAGATCGACAGCAGGTAGTCGAGGTCCCACTGAAGTTCTTCCGCGTCACGGCCCACACCCGCGGTACGAATGATCACGCCCATTTCGTCCGGGATCGCTAGCGAATCCATCGCCTTCTTCAATTCGGCGCGGTCATCACCTTCGATCCGGCGCGAGACGCCGCCGGCGGTCGGCGAGTTCGGCATCAGCACCATGTAACGGCCGGCCAACGAAATGAACGTGGTCAGCGCCGCGCCCTTGTTGCCGCGTTCTTCCTTGTCGACCTGGACGACGACTTCCTGGCCTTCGCGCAGGAGTTCCTTCAGCGTGGACTTGTTGGCGTCAACGCCGGCCTGGAAGTAGTCGCGGGAGATTTCCTTGAGCGGCAAAAAGCCGTGGCGATCGCCGCCATATTCAACGAACGCCGCTTCCAGCGACGGCTCCAGCCGGGTAATTCGGCCTTTGTAGATGTTGGACTTCTTGTTTTCCTTCGACGGTTGTTCGATGTCGATGTCGTACAGGTTCTGGCCGTCGACCGTCGCCACGCGCAGTTCTTCCGCCTGCGTGGCATTGATGAGCATTCGCTTCATTGTGCGTTCCTCGCGCGCTCTTCCCGCCTGGGCAGGCACGCGGCAACGCCGTGGGGCGTATCGCCTCTGGATACCGCAAGCGCCGCAGCCGCGCAGTGCGCCGCCGTGTCGCTTCTAGTGTTCCAGCGCTACGACACCACGGCTGGCCGCGGGAGCGCTTGTTTTTTCGTGTTGCAGGGCCGGTGACAGCGGCTTGGGGCCGGTCACGCGGGACATTGTTCAGCGTAAGCACGAACGCCAAAGCGTCCGGCGAAAGCCGGGCTTGCCGTACAGTCGTTAACATGGCCGCCCCGGGGGCGGTGGCAACGGACTGTACCGGGACGAAGGAAGACCGGCTTTTGGCCGGGGCAACTCCCTGCGGAATCAAACCCTTATCTCGCGCGGCGAGTGTAACAGATCACCCTAACCATGACCCATTCAGAAAACGACGATCGCACCGCCGGCAGCGCCCGCAACTACCGGGTATCAGAGGATCGCGAAGGCCAGCGCCTGGACAACTTCCTGCTGAACCTGCTCAAGGGCGCGCCCAGGTCCCTGGTCTACAAGCTGGTGCGCAGTGGGCAGGTTCGCATCAATGGTGGCCGGGTCAAGGCAGACCGACGCCTGGAAGAGGGAGATCAGATCAGAATCCCGCCTGTTCGCCTCGAGATCGCCGACGATCGCGACAGAACGCCGCCGCAGGGGCTGCTGGATGCCCTGACCGAGGCCATCGTGTTCGAGGATGCCCGCCTGCTGGCGCTGAACAAGCCTTCGGGGCTGGCCAGCCATGGCGGCAGCGGCATTTCCTGGGGTGCGATCGAAGCCATGCGCGCGCTGCGTCCGAAAGAGTCACTGGAACTCGTCCACCGGCTGGACCGGGAC
>JALYOU010000301.1 GCA_030856725.1 Pseudomonadota bacterium | reverse complement strand
AGTTCTTGATCGCCTGCGAATCGGTGTTGGCGGTGATGAATTCAACGCCGTCCACGTTGCTGTTGACCATGTGCGCGACCGCGTTGCCGCCGCCGCCGCCCACGCCGATCACCTTGATGACCGCATTGGGTGCCATTTTTTCGATGAGTTCAAAATTCGCCATGTCACGTCCTCCGTTATAAGTGCCGGATTGGGATTCGGGATTCTGGATTCGGATAAGCACCTCCGATCCGTTCGCCCTGCACGCCGCGCCGACGTTTTTGATGTCGCGTTATGCAATCGGGTTTGTTTTGCCAAGTGACGCCATTCGTCTTGCCCTGCCTGCCTGCCGCTGCGCCATCGCAGCGGCCTGTTGTTGGAATCGAGAATCGAATCTCCACTCTCCAATCGGGGTCGAATTCATCAGAATTCGCCCCGATACCAATCCTTCAACTTGTTGAAGAAACTTCCCGCGCGTCCGGCAGGCAGCAACGGCCGGCGGGGGTGCTCGGTCTGGCTGCCCATGAGCAACAGGCCGACGCCGGTCGCATGCACTGGGTTGCCAACCACTTCACCGAGACCAGTGACGTGCTGCGGAATGCCCACGCGCACCGGCATCTGCAGCATTTCCTCGGCGAGTTCAACCACGCCTTCCATCTTCGAAGCGCCGCCGGTCAGCACCATGCCGGCGCGTACCATTTCCTCGAAGCCGGAGCGGCGCAGTTCCGCCTGCACCATTTCGAAGATTTCTTCGTAGCGGCCCTGCACCGCCTGCGCCAGCGAATGACGCGGCAGGCGACGCGGCGGACGGTCTCCGACGCTCGGCACCTGGATCGACTCTTCCGCCGTGGCCAACTGCGCCAGCGCGCAGGCATAGCGGACCTTGATCTGTTCGGCTTCCGGTGTCGGCGTGCGCAGCATGTGCGCGATGTCGTTGGTGACGTGGTCGCCGGCGATCGGCAGCGACGCCGTGTGGCAGATCGCACCCTGCACGAATACCGCGACATCGGTGGTGCCGGCGCCGATATCGACCAGCGCCACGCCGAGTTCGCGCTCGTCGTTGGTCAGCACCGCCGTGCTCGAGGCCAGCGATGACAACACCAGGTCATCGATCTGCAAACCGCAGCGCTGCACGCACTTGCTGATGTTGGCCGCGGCCGACTGCGCGCAGACGACAAGATGCGCATGCACTTCGAGCCGCACGCCGGTCATGCCGACGGGATTGCGGATCCCTTCCTGCGAGTCGTCGAGCACGTATTCGCGCGCGATGGCGTGCAGGATTTTCTGGTCGGCCGGGATCGCGACCGCTTTCGCGGCTTCCAGCACGCGATCCAGATCGGCATAAGTCACTTCGCCGTCGCGGATCGGCACGATGCCCGGCGAATTGCGGCATTGAACGTGGTTGCCGGAAATCGACGCGTACACCGAACGGATTTCGCAACCGGCCATCAACTCGGCCTCCTCGACCGCGCGCTGGATCGATTGCACCGTCGATTCGATATCGACCACGACGCCGCGCCTGAGCCCGCGTGATTCGTGCGAGCCGATGCCGATGACCTCGATCGGGTTGCCGGGAGAATATTCGCCGACCAGCGCCACCACTTTCGAGGTGCCGATGTCGAGGCCGACGATCAGCGATTTGTCGCCTTTGCGGTTCATGTTCGTGCCTGTGTTTTAGCCCCTCCCCCTGCGACTGCAGGGGGAGGTTGGGAGGGGGTGCTGTCGGATCGCGGTGATCCACGCAACCCTTCCCCAACCCTCTCCTGCGTTCGCAGGGGAGGGAGTTCAATCGCGGCGCTCTGCCAACTCAACGCAAATCCATTCGTATATCGAAGGTCCGCGCGTGCGAGCGGTCGTTGCTGCTGTGCAAGCAATCGCGGCAGCAGGCGCGAAAAACGCGACAGTCGTGCCTTGGCGTCGCTGCGGCCGATGACGACTTCGGTCCCGCTCGCGAGCGTGAGCAACCAGCTGCCGCGCTCGTCCTGCGCCAGCCCGCGCACATTGATGCCGCCGGGCGACAGCAGCGCGCGCGATTCGTTGTAGAGCGCGACGACTTCGGCGACGCGTGCGGGTTCGCCGTCGAGCTGCGGCAAATTCTGCGGTAGCGGCGCGCCACGCACGCTTTTCAGCGGGAACAACCGACCATGTTCGGACAACAAGCGATCGGTACCCCAGCGCGCGAAGGGCGTGTGTTCGACAATGCGAATTTCGAGAATGTCCGGCCAGCGCTTGCGCACTTCGGCACGCTCCACCCACGGCAGTTTCGCGACCGCCGCCTGCGCGTCTTCCAGCCGCACCGCGAAGAACCCATCCTTCGCATACGGCAGCACAGTCGCACGCAGCTGCTGCGGGTCGACGCGCTCGAACTGGCTGGTCACCCGCAACTTGCGCAGCGGCCAGCGATCGCCGGCGACCCAACCATTCACCACCGCGGCCACCGGCAAAGCGACCAGCGCGATCGCAAGCAACCAGGCCACGAAGCGGAGCACGGCGTTCATGCGCTTGCTCCTGCGGAGCAAGCGGGATTGGAAATTGGGGATTTGGGTTCGGCGAAAGCCAAAACATGCCGCGTGCAAACGAGCACGGCTGCGCGTTCAAGACTCTCAAATCTCCAAGCCCCAATCCCGGCCTTCATACCGTCATCTCCAGAATCCGCCAGCACAATTCCTCGAAATCAATACCGATTTCGCGCGCCGCCTTCGGGACCAGCGAATGACTGGTCATGCCGGGTGCGGTGTTGACTTCCAGCAGATGGAATTGCCCGCTTTCGCGGTCGCGCATCACGTCCACGCGGCCCCATGCGCTGCAACCAGCGGCATTGAACGCCGCCAGGGCGATGCGGCGAATTTCGTCTTCGTCCGCACCCTGCAAACCGGGACACAGGTACTCCGTGTCTTCGGCGACGTACTTGGCGTGATAGTCGTAGTACTCGCCGCTCGGCACGATGCGGATCGACGGCAATGGGCGGCCGTCGAGGACGCCGACTGTGAGTTCGTCGCCAACGATCAGTTGTTCCATCAACAGTTCGTCAGGGTATTCGGCCGCGAAGTCGATGGCCTCCTGCAAATCGTTTTGATCGAAGATGCGATGGATGCCGACACTGGAACCTTCGACCGGTGGTTTGACGATCACCGGAAATCCGAAATCACGCGCGGCCGCGCCGACATCGACGCCTTTCGCCAAGCGCTGGTAACGCGGCGTCGGCAACCCCATCGAGAGCCACACCTGTTTGGTGCGCGTCTTGTCCATGCCCAGCGCGGAACCGAGCACGCCTGAACCGGTGAACGGCATGCCAAGTCCTTGCAACAGCCCCTGCAGCACGCCGTTCTCGCCATCGCCGCCATGCAAGATGTTGAACACGCGATCGAACTGCTTGTCGTTCAATTCGCGAATCAAATTGGGTATGCCATCGACCGCATTTGCATCGACACCGCGACTGCGCAATGCGTCGAGCACGTTGCGGCCCGAGTCCAGCGACACCTCGCGCTCGGAACTGCTGCCCCCCATGAGCACGGCGACGCGACCGAAGGCGGCGGGGTCGGTGATACGCAATGGTGGATTCTTGATGCTCACTCAGTGCTTTTCCTGTTCGGTATTTGGGGTGGTGAAACCATTCCGCGCGAGTTGTTGTGCGGCCTGGCCGATGTCGCCGGCACCCATCATCAACAGCAGGTCGCCGTCGCGCAGTACGTCCACCAGCACAGCGGATAATTCGCCAGCGCTGCCGACCACGACCGGATCGACGCGGCCACGCGTACGGATCGCG
>JALYOU010000290.1 GCA_030856725.1 Pseudomonadota bacterium | reverse complement strand
AGCTCTGATTGCAACCGCAGTTGATCTTGATCTGGCCGTTGGACTGGTCCATTGCCGTGTCGATCGAATTGAAATGCGAATTCGCGTTGCTGTAGAGGGACGACGTGTACGCACCGAACCATGTGGTATAGCGCGGACCCACCGTGCCGGCATTGAGGTAGCCCTTGGCGTTTTCGGAGTACCCGCGTGCTGAATCGATGGCAGTACCAAGCGTGCTGATCTGCGTGGTGCTGCAACCGACATAGCTCACGCCAGTGACCACCGTGCCGCCGCCCGACGGCGGCTTGCGCGCCGCGGTGTCGCCGGACTTGGCCGCTGTGTCGTCGATCCACACCTGCAACGGCGCGCTTTGCAGCAGCATCGGCAAGCCGCGCGCGCTGGTCAGCATTTCACCGCCGGAGAGCGAAGCGTACTGCAGCGGAGAGACCAATCGCACCAGATACTGGCCTTTCTGACTCATGTCGTAGGACGCCGTGAGGTCGACCAGGTACCGATGGCTCTGTCCCGGGCGCAGGATGGCGAAGTCTTCGGCCTTGGGGACGCCACGCTTGATCATCGGCCCCTGATATTCGACGGCCTTGCCATCGAGCGTCACTTCGAACACTTGGCCTTGCGGCATTTCACTGGGCAACTGCCACTTCGGCACGCGTGCCGTCTTGGTGCTGGTGTTGGTGACGACCACCTCCATGACGCCGTTGTCGGCATACAGGCTGACGCGCAGGGGATTGGATTTGGCGCTGGGCGGTGCGGCAACCGCCGCGGTAATGGCAAGTGCCAGCAAGGAGCTGCAACCGGCGGCGCGTACGAGCGATGCTTTCATTCAGTGAATCTCCTACAAAAGGGGCAAGGCCCGCGAAACGGACGCCGGACGATAGCCGCTCACCCGGCCCGGCGCATCGTGCAGTGCGGCATGGAGGCGATCATTCCGAGCCGATGATGTGCCTTCTCCGCTCAATCCTCTCCCCGTAAAGTCCTTCTCCTGCTCCTTGCATAAATCATTCATCAGTCTTTTCGACCGGAGCCTCCGTTAAGATATTGCACACGCGCACAGCCCCAATCCGGACACGATGTCATGACTGACGAAGCCCAGACTCCTCCCCAGACCGAGCAGGGTCAGGATTCCACCCAGCTCGACCCCGCTTTTTTCACCTGCGTCAACGCCTTCCTGGAGCTTGCCAACAACCAGGCCCGCGAGCAGGGACTCAAGCGCATCAGCATGGCGACGCTGTACGCGACGGCGCGATTCAACGTGCATGGGTACCTGGGCAATGTCACGGACGCGGCCGATCAGCGCACAGCCTTCCTCGACTACATGACCAACATGTACCGTCGCATGCTCAATGAGCATCTGGACGGCATCGGGACGGAGCGGGGTATCAATGTCGGCGAGTCGGAACTGGCCGGGGAGTACGCGGCCATCGAAGCGGCACGGCAGGGCGCGCAGCCGGCTGCCGAATGAGCCGTTTCAGTGCGCGTTTCGACGCGTTGCGCGCCGCGAGCCGTAAAGCCCTGGTGCCCTTCATCACCGCGGGCGATCCATCGATCGAGGCGACAGTGCCGGTCATGCATGCATTGGTGCAGGCTGGCGCGGACGTGATCGAACTCGGCGTGCCGTTTTCCGACCCCATGGCCGACGGCCCGGTGATCCAGCGCAGTTCCGAACGGGCCCTCGCACGCGGTGCCGGCCTGTCGTATGTGCTTGAGTGCGTGCGCGCGTTTCGTGAGCGCGATGCGGCGACGCCCGTCGTGCTGATGGGATATCTGAATCCGGTCGAGATCCGCGGCAGCGCGCGTTTCGCTGAAGAAGCCAATGCCGCTGGTGTGGACGGCGTATTGCTGGTCGATCTCCCCCCGGAGGAATGCGACGAGTTCCGTCAGGCATTCGCCGCGCACGGCATCGCGCTGATCCTGCTTGCATCGCCAACCACCACCGATGCGCGCCTGCAGATGCTTTGCAGCGCCGCCGAAGGCTATCTGTACTACGTCAGTTTTGCCGGCGTCACCGGCGCAGATCATCTGGACTGGGGCGGGGCTTCGGAAAAGCTCCGCCAGCTGCGTGCACTGAGCAAGGCGCCGGTGGTGGCGGGGTTTGGCATCAAGGACGCCGCCAGTGCCGCCGCCATGGCGCGTCATGCCGACGGCGTGGTGGTCGGCAGCGCATTGGTGGCTGCGTTGAGTGAGGCGGTGGATGTGGGTGATGCGGTGAAGCGTGCGTCCGCTTTCCTGTTGCCAATGCGCGAGGCGCTGGATCGGTAAGGCGCTTGACAGTCACAAGCCGCGACCCAACCCGCCCTGAGCTAGACTGATCCGCTGCCGCCCCATCCGAGAATCACGCAAACGCATGTCCTGGTTGAAGAAATTGATGCCATCGCGGATCCGCACCGACAAGACCCGGAACGAAACCGGTCCCGGCAGGAAGCGCAGCGTCCCTGAAGGGCTTTGGGAAAAATGCGACCGCTGCGGCGTGGTGCTGTACCGGCCGGAGCTCGAGGAAAACCTCGAGGTCTGCCCCAAATGCAATTTCCACATGCCCATCCGCGCGCGCGCGCGTTTGTCCGCGCTGCTCGACAGCGGTACAGGCGAGGAAATCGCCAGTGAGCTGGGCCCGACCGACGTCCTGAAATTCAAGGACCAGAAAAAGTATTCCGACCGCATCAAGGCCGCGCAGAAAGCTACTGGCGAGCGCGACGCGCTGATCGCCATGCGAGGCGAATTGAAGGGCCAGCCCATCGTCGTGTGTTCGTTCGATTTCGCTTTCATGGGCGGGTCCATGGGTTCGGTGGTAGGCGAGCGTTTCGCCCGCGCCGCGGAAGTTGCGTTGCAGGTGGGTTGTCCGTTCGTTTGCTTCTCCGCCAGCGGTGGTGCGCGCATGCAGGAAAGCCTTTTTTCGCTGATGCAGATGGCAAAAACATCAGCCGCCCTTGGCCGCCTCCGCGCTGCGGGATTGCCTTACATCTCGGTGATGACGCATCCCACCACCGGCGGCGTGTCGGCCTCGTTCGCGATGCTCGGCGACATCAACATCGCCGAGCCCGAAGCACTGATCGGTTTCGCCGGCCCGCGCGTGATCGAACAGACCGTGCGCGAGACGTTGCCCGAAGGGTTCCAGCGCTCGGAATTCCTGCTGGATCACGGCGCTGTCGACCAGATCTGCGACCGGCGGGAAATGCGCGACCGGCTTTCCGATCTGCTGGCGATGATGATGAAACAGCCGAAGCCGCAGGATGACGTGGAGGCGGCAGCGTGAAGCCGGGCTTCGGATTTCGGGATTCGGGTTTCTGGATTCGCGAAAGCGCACAAGCATCCTTCGTTGAATTTCCAATCTGCTTCCCGGCCCTTGCCATGCTCTTGCCAATCCCGAATCCCGAATCCCGGCCTTCCATGACCCGTAAATACTTCGGCACCGACGGCATCCGCGGGCGCGTCGGCGAAGGCGCGATCTCGGCAGATTTCGTGCTGCGCCTCGGCAACGCCTACGGCCATGTGCTGACCGGCGTGGCGCAAAGCGGGCGCGAGTGGCGCAAGCCGATGGTCATCATCGGCAAGGACACGCGCATCTCCAACTACATGTTCGAGGCCGCGCTGGAAGCGGGTCTGGTTGCCGCCGGGGTCGATGTGCAACTGATGGGACCCATGCCGACGCCCGCCGTCGCGCACCTTATCCATTCACTACGCGCGGATGGCGGCATCGTGATCTCCGCGTCGCACAACCCGCACCACGATAACGGCATCAAGTTCTTCACCGCGCAGGGCGAGAAGCTCGACGACACCAGTGAACTCGCTATCGAAGCCGCGCTCGAAAAGCCTTTCCGCACGGTCCCGTCCGAACAACTCGGCCGCGCCGTGCGCACGCGCGATGCGGTCGGGCGTTACGTGGAGGCGTGTAAGAACTCCGTGCCGAGACGGTTCGATCTCAACGGCATGCGCATCGTGGTCGATTGCGCCAATGGTGCGACGTACCAGATCGCTCCGCTCGTCCTGCGCGAACTCGGCGCGCGCGTGGAAGCCATCGGCATCGAGCCGAATGGCTTGAACATCAATGAAGGTGTCGGCTCCACGCATCCGCAGTCCCTGGCCGAGCGCGTGGTCGCCACCGGCGCCGATCTCGGTATCGCCTTCGATGGTGACGGCGACCGCGTCCTGTTCGTCGATGGCGACGGCGTAGTGCGCGACGGCGACGAATTACTGTACGTACTTGCGACCGACTGGCAGCAAAGCGGCCGGCTGCGGGGTCCCGTGGTCGGCACGTTGATGACCAACTATGGCTTCGAACGCGCGCTCGGCGATCTCGGCATCGGCTTCGTGCGCGCAAAGGTCGGCGATCGCCACGTGCACAAGGCGCTGGTCGAACATGCGGGTGTACTCGGTGGTGAGGCATCCGGGCACTTGTTGTGCATGGATCGCGCCAGCACCGGCGATGGCATCGTCAGCGCGTTGCAGGTGCTTGAAGTGCTGCGGCGTCGAGGCATCAAGTTGCAGGATGCTTTGCGCGATCTGCGCATGGTTCCGCAGAAGACCATCAATGTTCGCGTTGCCAATGACGCCAGGCCAGCGGAAACCGAGAGCGTCAAGAGCGCCCTCGCAGATGCGCTCGTCGCAGTCGACGGACGCGGCCGCGCTTTCCTGCGCCCCTCGGGCACGGAACCGGTGGTGCGGGTCACGGTCGAAGCCGATGACGATGCACTGATGCAGGCGACCCTTGAAAAACTCGCTGATGCGGTCCGCGCCGCAGCTGACCATTGAACGAGGTATTACCCGGCTTTCATAGGAGCGCTTCAGCCGCGAGCTCTTGCCTTAAGATGGCTTTTTTTGTGCAACGTGCCAATGGAAAAGCTCGCGGCTGAAGCCGCTCCTACCAAGAGCCATCGGCGCGGATTATTCGGATTCACGGAGACGACACATGGCAGCGCAGATTTCAACCCTCGACATCCGCCGCTTCGACAGTGACCGCGATGCGTTCGTCGCCGAACTCGGCGCGGCCTACCGGCAATGGGGTTTCGCCGGCATCAGCGGGCATGGCATTCCGCAGTCGCAGATCGACGAGTCCTACGAAGTCTTCAAGCGATTTTTTGCGCTGCCCGAAGACGTCAAGAAGAAGTATCACGTGCCAGGCGGCGGCGGCGCACGTGGCTACACGCCGTTCGGCGTGGAAACCGCGAAGGGAGCGAAGTACTCGGACCTGAAAGAGTTCTGGCACATCGGCCGTGAGATTCCTGACGACTCCCGGTATGCCGATGTGATGACGCCCAACCTCTGGCCGGAGGAAGTGCCCGACTTCGAGCGCGTCGGTTATGGCCTTTACGACACGCTCGACACGCTCGGTTCACGCGTCCTGTCCGCGCTGGCGCTGCACATCGGCCTGCCTGCGGATTACTTCGTCGACAAGACCAACTTCGGTAACTCGATCCTGCGCCCGATCCATTACCCGCCGATCACGGCCGGCGACATTCCGAATGAACGCGCAGGCGCGCACGAAGACATCAACTTGATCACCTTGTTGGTGGGCGCGAGCGCCGCCGGACTGGAAGTAAAAGCGCGCAACGGCGACTGGGTGCCATTCACCTCGGAAGCCGACACCATCGTCGTCAACATCGGCGACATGCTGCAGCGCCTGACCAATCACGTGTATCCGTCCACGACGCACCGCGTGGTCAACCCGCCCGGCGAAAAAGCACGGCAGCCGCGTTACTCGACGCCGTTCTTCCTGCACCCCAATCCCGATTTCGTGATCGACGTGCTGCCTTCGACGATCACGCCGGACAATCCGAGCCGTTACCCCGAACCGATCACCGCGCAGGGCTACCTGGAAGAACGTCTGCGCGAGATCAAGCTGAAGTAGGGTGGGTCGAGCGCCCGACATGGCAAAGGGGCGGCATCCCGTTGCGATAGACTGAGCCGATCGCCAACGGAAACTGAAAGATGCGTCGCAAGATCGTTGCGGGAAACTGGAAACTCCACGGCGACCGCGCCTTTGCGCGCGCGCTGCTTGAAGAACTTGCGGCCGATGCGGCGCCAGCTGGCGTCGAGCGCATCATCCTGCCGCCGCTGCCCTATCTCAGCGAACTGATCGAGCATTACGCGTCGCGTGGCTTCGCGTTCGGCGCCCAGGACGTCAGCGCCAACGAAAAGGGTGCTTTCACTGGCGAGGTCTCCGCCGGCATGTTGAAAGACATCGGCTGCGTGTACGGGCTGGTCGGCCATTCCGAACGCCGCCAGTACCACGGCGAAAGCAGCGAGATCGTCGCCGACAAGTTCTTCGCGGCTAAGCGAGCCGGGCTGATGCCTATCCTCTGCGTAGGCGAAACCCTGCACGAGCGCGAGGCTGGGCAAACCGAGTGGCGCATCCAGCAGCAACTGGCACCCGTGTTCGAGATGGGCGGCGATCAGGCGCTTGAAGGGGCCGTTCTGGCGTATGAACCGGTTTGGGCCATCGGGACCGGCAAGACGGCCTCGCCGGACCAGGCGCAGGCCGTGCACGCCTTCATTCGTGGCGAAGTGGCTGCGCGCGATGCTAAAATTGCCGGCTTGCTGCCGATCCTGTATGGCGGCAGCGTCAAGCCCGACAACGCCGTCGCGCTGTTCTCGCAACCCGATGTCGATGGTGGACTGGTGGGCGGGGCATCGCTGGTGGCCCGGGATTTCCTCGACATCGTCGC
>JALYOU010000287.1 GCA_030856725.1 Pseudomonadota bacterium | reverse complement strand
CACCATTCCCGACGGCGTGGTGCTGACCTCGATCAAGCAGGAAGGTGAGCTGCTGACGTTGGCCGGGCGCTCGCAGTCCAACACGCGCGTCGCCAGCTACATGCGCAACCTCGAAGGCTCCGGATGGATGACCAACCCGGACGTGAGCGTGATCGAAGCCAAGAGCGCTGCCGATGACAAGGCGCCCGCCGCAGCCACCGCAATCCCGAGCAACACAACGCTGCCTTACGCCTTCACGTTGCAAGTGACGCTCGCCAATCCGAACGCTCCCAAGGAAGGTGAAACGGTGCCGCCAGGACCGCCGCCGGCGCCGGGAACCACGCCCGCTGCCGCGCCTGCGCCGCCGGCCGCTGCACCTGCGACGGGAGGAGCCACCTCGTGAGACAGAAAAAGATTTCGCTGAAGGAACTGGACTTCAACAACATGGGGTCCTGGCCGCAACAGGCCAAGCTCGGGCTTTCCGTGATCATCGCGTTGCTGATCGTGTTCCTGTCCTACTGGTTCTTCGTACGCGACAAGCGCGAAGAGCTGGCAGGGCTCGAACGAACCGAAACCGACCTCCGCGCCACGTTCGAGAAAAAGCAGGGCGAGGCCGCCAACCTGGAGCCGCTCAAGCTGCAACTCGCGCAGATGGAGCAGGCCCTGCAGCAGATGCTGCGGCAGCTGCCCAGCAAGACCGAGATGCCGGACCTCATCGTCGATATTTCGCAGACCGCGCTCGCCACCGGCATCCAGAACGAGCTGTTCCAGCCGGGCCCGGAAACGCCGCAGGAGTTCTATGCGGAAAAGCCTATCGAGCTGGCCATGGTTGGCACCTACCACCAGTTCGGCGCCTTCGTCAGCGGCGTGGCCTCGCTGCCGCGCGTGGTCATCATGACCATGCATGACATTTCGCTCGAGCCGCGCGACAAGAATGCGGCGATCACGCCGGACAGCAGCTTGGAACTCAAGGGCACGGTCAAGACCTATCGCTATCTCGATGAGAGCGATATGCCCGCCGTGCCTGCGGGTACGACACCTGCGGCGACACCGCCGGCCGCCGCGCCTGCGCCCGCAGCGGGAGGCAAGTAATGGTCAGGCATGCACTCACGTTAGCCGCTATATCCGCCGCGTTGCTGGTCATGACCGGTTGTGGCCGCAGCATCACCAGCGAGCCTGGCGAAGCGCCGAATCTCGAGAAGTGGGTCGCGGAGGTCAAGAGCCGGCCCGCGCCGCCGATTGAAGTCATTCCGCTGATGCAGCAGTTCGAGACCTTCGAATACGCCGCACAGAGCCTGCGCGACCCGTTCAGCGATGCGTTCACGACGGACAGCGGCGGCAGCGGGCCGCGCCCGGATTCGGATCGCCGTCGCCAGCCGCTGGAACTGTTCCCGCTGGACAGCCTGGACATGGTGGGCACGCTGGGTCGCGGCGCAGGGATCGTCGGACTCGTGATGACGCCCGACAAAGTCACCCACCGCGTCCGCCCGGGGGCTTACGTTGGGCAAAGCGACGGTCGCGTGACCGCGGTGTACGAAGACCGAATCGAGATCGTCGAACTGGTGCCGGATGGTGCGGGAGGCTGGCTGGAACGGCCGGCGACCGTGGCGCTGGAAAATCAATGAGTAGGGGAACGCTAATGAGCTTGTTCAACGCTGACCGTCGACTTTCCGCACGACGTCCCAAAGCACGCTTCGCGGCCTTTGCCGGCCTTGCCTGCGGGCTGCTCGCAGCGACGGCGAGTGTCCAGGCCAGCCGCTCGGATGTGATGTCGCTGATGCCCGCCATGGCGCAATCGGCCGCCACCTCGGCTGTCGATCCCGCCAAGCGCACGGCTTCGTCCGTCACCGTCTCCAGCATCGACTTCAAGCGCGGCGATGGCGGTTCCGGCCGGCTGATCATGCGTTTCAGCGGCGACGGCGCCATGCCCGACCTGCACAATGAAGGCTCGAACGTGGTGGTGGAGGTCGGCAATGCGCAGATCCCCGCATCGCTGCAGAAGCCGCTCAACGTGACTGATTTCGCCACTCCCGTGCAGCGCATCGACGCCAGCGGCAACGGCGCCGGCACGCGGCTCGTTCTGAGCACCAACGGCGCGTTCGAGACGCTCGCGTACCAGACCGGCCGCGACTACATCGTCGAAATCGTGCCGCGCGCCAACGCGCAGGTCGCGCGTGGCGGCGTGCAGTCGGCGATCGCCGCCGGGCAGGTCACAGGCACGCCGGTGCGCGCGTATCGCGGCAAGCCGGTGAACTTCAACTTCCAGGACGTGCCGGTGCGCACGGTGCTGCAGCTGATCGCCGAGGAATCCAATCTCAACATCGTCGCCTCCGACACGGTGCAGGGGAACGTGACCCTGCGCCTGGTCAACGTGCCGTGGGACCAGGCGCTGGATATCGTCCTGCGCGCACGCGGACTCGACAAGCGTCGCGATGGCAACGTGGTGTGGGTCGCGCCGCAGGCTGAAATCGCCAAGTACGAACAGGACGT
>JALYOU010000229.1 GCA_030856725.1 Pseudomonadota bacterium | reverse complement strand
TCAGCACTTTCTTGACGGCGGTGCGCAGCATCGAACGCTGGCTCGTGTTGCGCAGATTGCGCACGACGGCCTGCTTGGCGCGCTTCTTGGCGGATTTGATATTGGCCACAATGGGTTCCTGGGTAACGGTCAGCGGAAAAACGGGGGGCAGCGGGAAAACGAACGCGAAAGTTTAGGGGTTTCAGGCACTTGGGTCAACTTCAGGCCAGCCTACGAGGGCAGAGCGTGAGCAGTCCCCAGCCAAAGCCCACGCGGGGCCCGGGCCTGTTGCGCTCGACCGCGGTGTTCAGCGCGATGACCCTGCTGTCGCGGATTGCCGGCTTCATCCGCGACCAACTGCAGGCTACCCTGTTCGGCACCGGCGGGGCCATGAGCGCATTCATCATTGCCTACCGGATCCCCAACTTTCTGCGCCGGGTCTTCGCGGAAGGGTCAATGGCGATGGCCTTCGTTCCCGTGCTCAACGACATCAGGGAGCGCGGCGACAAGGCGGCACTAAAAGATTTCATCGACCACATGGCCGGGGCTCTGTGCGCGGTGGTGCTGGTGGTCAGCGGGATCGGCATGCTGCTGGCGCCGCTGATCACGGGGTTGTTCGCATTCGGCTGGATCGACGAGCCGGACAAGTTCGCGCTCACCACCCACATGCTTCGGATCACGTTTCCGTACCTGTTGTTCATTTCGATGATGTCGCTGGCCGCGTCGGTGCTCAACAGCTTCGGCAAATTCGCGCTGCCGGCGTTCACCCCGGTCCTGCACAACCTGACGCTGATCGCCGCGATGCTGTGGCTGGCGCCGCGGTTCGATGTGCAACCCGTGGGCCTGGCATGGGGCGTGCTGATCGCGGGCTTTTTGCAACTGGCTTTGTTGTGGCCGGCGTTAGGGCGGCTGGGCCTGCGGCCACGCTTGAAACTCGGTTTTCGTCATCCCGACGTACGCCGGGTGGCCAAACTCATGCTGCCGACTTTGTTCTCGTCTTCGGTGGCGCAGGTCAACCTGCTGGTCGGCACCGCGTTCGCGGTACTGCTGGCCGATGGCAGTGTGGACTGGCTTTACTACTCCGATCGCCTCATCGAATTTCCGCTGGGCCTGTTCGGCGTGGCGATCGGCACCGTGATCCTGCCGCATCTGTCGCGCCGCTTTGCCGCCAACGATGCGGATGGCTACATGCGTTCGCTGGACTGGGGTCTGCGGTTGGCTTTGCTTGCGGGCGTTCCGGCCGGACTGGGCCTGCTGCTGCTGGCCGATCCGATCACCGCTACCGTCTACAACTACGGCGAGTTCTCCGCGTTCGATACGCGCATGTCCGCGATCAGCCTGACCGCCATGAGCATCGGCATTCCGGCCTTCATGCTCAGCAAAGTGTTGTCGCCGGCGTTCTTCGCCCGACAGGACACCAGGACGCCGATGCGCGCGGCCATCTACACCGTGCTCGCCAATGTGGTGCTGACGATCGCCCTGACCACGCCACTGTTGTTGAACAAGGTTGAAGGAATGCATGTCGGCATTGCACTGGCGACGGCCCTGGCCGGCATCGTCAACGCGTCGCTGCTGTGGCGTTACCTGCGCCGTGCAGGCGTGTACGTGCCGCAACCCGGTTGGCGTGGGTTTTCGCTGCGGTTGCTGATGGCCTGCGCGGCGATGGCGGCTGTGGTGATGGTGATGCGTCATTGGATCGGCGACTGGACCGCCTTCGACGCGCCGCAACGCGTGTTGTGGCTGTTGTTGGTCATCGCCGCGGGTGCGGCAGCATATGGCCTCACGCTGTTGGCGGCAGGCCTGCGTCCCCGCGACCTGCGCGGACGTTGACGGACAACGCGCTTCTACGAACCAGTATCCGAAGGAAGATTCCAGCGGGCCTGCACGCGCTGATATTCCGCTTGCGGCAACAACACGAATACGGGATACGCATCGGCCCGCAACCACGCAAGCAAGTCGCGCATGGCGGGCTCTTCCATCGCCGTGCAGCCGGCGGTCGTGTTCGCGGATGTCTTCCACAGGTGCGCGAAGATGCAGCTACCCGCGCCGGGCACGGCTTGTGCGTTGTGTTCGATGATGAAACCCGACTTGTAGCGCTGGTCGCCCTTGTTATGGATGTCGAGGCGCATCGGTTCGGTCGAACCCTGCACGGCTGCTTCGCCCACGACGCGCGCATCGACGATGCGGTTGTAGAGCGGCGATGCCGGCACGTCCATGCAGTAATTCGTTGCTTGCATCGGTAGATAGGGCAGGGCGGTGGTCACTGAGTTCGCGTAGCCGAAAGCCTCACCGATGCGGAATACGCCGGCGGGCGCGCGGCCGTCGCCTTCCTTCTTGATTGGTCCGCCCGATTGCGTCGGATGCAGGCCCAAGCCCCATGCCGAGCCTGTGCGGCCGATGACGACGGGCGTCGATGCGCCGATCTGTTCCCAACTGCTGCCGTTGCGCACGTAACGCTGGAGTTTGCCATTGGTGGCGTTCCAGTCGGACGTTGTGACCAGCACGAGTTGTTGCGTGCCCGGCCAGTTGGCAGCGCCGCTTCGGACTGTGTCGTGGCTGCATGCGCTGGCGAGCAAAGTCAGCACGAATGCCAAGCACGCGCATTGCACGCGTGAACGGAACAAATGAATGATTATGGTCATCGCAGTATTCTCGTGCCTGTGCTGTTCGTAGGAGCGGCTTCAGCCGCGAGCTCTGTGCTTTACAGGATCAACAAAGCTCGCGGCTGAAGTCGCTCCCGAAAGCGGGTTACGAATCACGAATCCAGCATCGACTGTATCCGTTCGCGCGTGTCATCCAGCGTTTCCAGTCGCCTTCCGCTTTCGCACACCAATACGAAGACCAGATCCAGCAGGTGTTGCAACGCCGATTGGTACAGCAACGGTTCGATATGCGTGCGGTCGTCGTGCGCGGAGACCAGCAGGGATGCATCGGCGTGCGCGCGCATCGGGTTGGCGGTGTGACGGGTGATCGAGATGGCCTTGCCGCGCTGCGCACGGAATTGGCGGCTGATGTAGCAGAGCGAGGCCTGTTTACCCTGTTCGGAAAACACGAGCAGCACATCGCCCGTGGCGACGGAGGACGTACTGGCGGCCATCAGCACGGGATCGAAGTGATGCACGTTGACGATGCCCAGCCACGACAATTTCACCGCGAACGCGCGCGCGGCGATGCCGTCTTCGCCTAGGCCAATGATGTAGACCTTGCCCGCATCGTGAATAAGCGCCGCGATGGCGTCGAGCGTGGTCGGCGGATTGATCAGCCGTGTTTCCTCTTCTGCCTGCGCCTTGCTCCGCCACAGGCTCTCGGCCAGAGCAGCGTGCGGACCGTTGTCGCGCGGCGCGGCGGAGGTCATCGCTTCGCCAGCGTTTTCGCGGACGACGGCCTCGCCAACGGACAGCCTGAGATCGGGATAGCCCTTGAATCCAAGTTTCTGACTGAACTTGACCACGCTCGATTGGCTGATGCCCAGCGCATCGGCGAGTTGCTGCGACGAGTAGTCGCGCAGCAACTGTGCGTTTTCCAGCATGAAATCGGCGATGCGGCGTTCAATCGCCGACATCTGGTCGCGCTCGGAACGGATCTTCAGCAGCGGCGACATCGGCGGCGGCGCGCCTGTCACGCAGCGATCGGCTCAAGGCCGCGGATGGCGCGGATGCCGAGACCGGGCGCATCGCTCACTGTAATCTCGGACTCGTTGAACGTGACGCCGCCATCGACCGGATCGAAGGCGCACAACGAAGGTCCGTCCAGGTCGATCTTGGTGATGACGTTGGACTTCGCCACGGCGACATGCGCGGCCGCGGCTACGCTGATGCTCGTTTCCAGCATGCAGCCGATCATGCAGTCGACGCCGTGGATCGCCGCGATGTCGGCGATGCGGATCGCATTGGAAATGCCGCCGGTCTTCATCAGTTTGATGTTGATGATGTCGGCGGCACGCATGCGGATGAGCTCGATCACCTCCGTCGGGCCGAACACGCTCTCGTCGGCCATGATCGGCGTGTGCACGCGCTCGGTGACGTATTTCATGCCGTCGAGGTCGTACGCCTTGACCGGTTGTTCGACCAGTTCCAACCGCACGCCACTGTCTTCCAGCGTCTGGATCGCGTACACCGCCTGCTTGGCGGTCCAGCCCTGGTTCGCATCCAAGCGCAGCAGCGCGCGGCCTTCCACCGCGGCATAGATGGCCTTGACGCGCTCGACATCGACACCGATGTCCTTGCCGACCTTGATCTTGAGCGACTCGAAACCGCGCTCCACCGCGTTGATCGAGTCGGCGACCATCTTGTCGATGTAGTCGACGCTGATGGTGATGTCAGTGGTGATGACCGGATCGCCGCCGCCAAGCATCTTGTACAGCGGCGCGCCATAGAGTTGGCCGAACAGGTCGTACACGGCGATCTCGACCGCCGCCTTGGCGCTGGAATTCTTCTCCAGGGAACTCTGGATCAGTTGCGTGATGCGATTGAGGTTGGCGATGTCCTCGCCGATGACGCGCGGCGCGATGAACTTGCGGATCGCCTCGAGGATGGAGCCGTGCGTATCGCCAGTGATGACCGCGGTGGCGGGCGCCTCGCCGTAACCGACATGGCCGCAGTCGGTGTGCAGCATGACCACGATGTCCTCGACCGCATTCACCGTGCGCAACGCCGTCTTGAACGGTGTCTTCAGCGGAACCCGCAGCATGCCGAAGGTGATGTCGGTAATTTTCATCGCACATTCCGTAGGTTGGGCCCTGGCCCACCATCGCGGTCGCTGTCCGAAGAGTGGTGTGCCAAGGCCAACGCCACGATCAAAGTTTTTTTTCGCATCATTCGCGTCCCTTGCTTTGCCGCAAAAAAGCCGGACTCACGGCCGGATCCGCTGGATGTTGGTGATGCGGTCCACGTAGGTCTGCGTGTCGTTGAACATCAGCGGCGTCAACGGCGTAACCGAGACGCCGTTGAGCTTGCCGCGGACCAGCGTGCCATCGGGCCCGCGCCATGCCCCACCGTTTGTATCGTGGATCACGTAGGGCATGCCATTGTCGTGGCCGATCACCATCATCACGTGGCCGGGGATATAGACCAGATCGCCGACCTGCAATGCGCGCATGGCGTCGGCGCGTTTTTGTGCGGTGTCGCTGGCATCGAAAGCCACGCGGTTGAGTGACGGGCTCACGCTCTGGTCGCTTGTGTTGCGTGGTAGTTGCACGCCGAAACTGCGGTAGACCTCCGACACGAAGCCGCTGCAATCGCGCGCGTTGTAGTCGTGACCCCAGCCGTAACGCTCTCCGAGGAACTTGAAGCCCTGTCGCACGATGTTGGCGCGCGTCAGCGGCAGGTAATCCGCGCTTACGTCCGCGGTGCGCGGCAAGAGTGCAGGCACGAAGCGCAGCTGGCCGTCATTGTCGCGTGCCGGCAATTCGATGACGTGTGCCGTGTAGGGATGCTGCCCGTTGACTGGCTGGTCGGAGGGCCATTGGTCCAGCACCGGCACGCGCACGCCCATTTCCAGTTGCAGGTCGGAAACCTGCGGTGCCTCGGGCGTGTACACCGTGCGCGCGGTCGCGCCGGTGACGATGAGGCTGGGGGTCTTACGCGTGTACTCGAACACGGCCTGCCTGCCGCCTTCGGCCACGGACTGTTTTTCGATCCACGCGGCATACAACTTGCTGACGACGAACCACCACTTGCCGTCGCGGCTTTCGTGCGCGATGACCACTGGCGTGCCGGGGAACAACGCGTTTTCCTGGAAGCGGTCGATATCGGTGTCGCCGGCGCGGCTGAACACGCGCAGCTGCGTCGGGAACGTTCGCAGGTCAGCGCGATGCGTGACCATGCCGTAGCGCGTGGCCTGCGTCGCCGGGATCGCGTCGATCCGCAGGTCCATTACCAACGTATCGAACGCCTTGGGTTTGATTTCCCTGCCTTGTTCGTCAAAACGCGTACTCGACGGCCGCTGCGAAAGTCCTTCGATCCATGTCCGGACCTGCTTGCGATCGAGCGTGGCGGGCAGGGCTTCGATGTCGTGCACCGAATCGTCCAATGCCTGCAGCTTCCGGTTCTGGGCACCAATCTGCGCACTGTCCAGCACCATGGCCTGCGGTTGTGGCATCTGACGTATCCAGTAATCGGGTTCCAGTTGCGCGCTGCCAACACCGGGGACGCCCCGCGTATCGGTGGCGATGGGGGTGATGCCTGGCGCTGCTGCGTCGCGCGTTGCGGTCGGCGTGCTCGCGCATCCGATCAGCAACACCAGCAGGCAGGTGATCAGCGAGTGTCTGAACTTCATCGATCCGTTCCCGTGTCCACGGACAGTTTGTTGAAGCGTAGCCGGGTGCAACGTCGGTGCATGTGTGCCATCCGGAGCATCTGCGAAACCCCCTCAAACCCAGCAATATTGTGCGCTGCGGAATATCTATTTCTTATATCATATAACACAAGAATAAATTATTGACGAGTCGGCGCGGCCATGTTACATAGCGCACTGGGGACATTTCGGGGTACGGATCCGGTGGAAATGGAGCGCGAGGGGACAGCGGCGCGGGCGTGTGGCCAAAGTGGTCGCGCGGCAGTTCGCGGACGCGTGTTCGCCATCGCTTGTTCGGTTGTCCTCGTGTTGGGCGCGGTCGTTACCGCACCCGTCGTCGCCAATGACGAAGCGCTGGCCACGGTGATCCGTGCTGTGGATGGCGGGCAATTCGCCGATGCGGAAAAAAGCATCGCTGCGGCGCTTGCCGGCACGGCAGCCAACGCGGACAGCCGCCGCGAATTCGAATTCCAGCGCGAACGCATGCGCCGGATCCGGCTGGATTTCACGCTCGGCGCCGACGAAGCCAAAGCGCGCGTCAGGCAGCAGGTGCCCGATCTGCGTGATGACGAATTCGCCAAATGGGATGCAGCGGGCCTGATCGAGCACTATGTCATCGATGGCGAAACGCGTTATTTCAGCCGCGCGCCGTCCAATCTGTTCCGCGTCAGTCCGCAGGCGGCAGCGCGACGTGCTTCGCCCAAACCATTTGTCGATGGACCGATGGAACGATTGAATCCGCATCACGCGGAGGTGCGTGCGCAAGCCCTTGACAGCGGACGTGCCGGTGTCGCGCCACGGCGCATCCGGGTCACGCAATCGCTCATCGTCAACGCCGACGCCGTACCACCTGGCGAAACCGTGCGTGCATGGATTCCTTATCCGCGCGCCTTGCCCGGCCAGCAGGAAAACATCGGCTTCATCCGCAGCGTGCCGGGCAAACACGTCATCGCGCCGGAATCCACATTGCAACGCACCGTGTACCTGGAACAGCCCGCCAAGGCCGGCGAAGCGACCGCGTTTTCCATCGAATACGACATGACCGTGCTGGGCCAGTACCACGCCGTCGACGCTAAAAAAATCACGCCGGTCGTCAACACCGAAGCACTCGCCGCGCATCTTGGCGAACGCGCGCCGCACATCGTCTTCACCGACGCCATTCGCAAGTTCTCGCGCGAGGTCATCGGCGACGAAACGAATCCTTATCGCATCGCGCAGAAACTCTTCGCCGCCGTCGACCGCATTCCGTGGGCCGGCGCACGCGAATACTCCACCATCACCAACATCAGCGATTACGCGCTGCACGCCGGCCATGCCGATTGCGGCCAGCAGACGCTGTTGCTGATGACGCTGCTGCGCTTCAACGGCATCCCCGCGCGCTGGCAATCGGGCATGGTCTATTCCGACGGCAGCTACGACAACCTGCACGACTGGGGCTGGATGTACCTCGCCCCATACGGCTGGATCCCGATGGATGTCACCACCGGCCGCTTGTCGGGCGATCCGTCGCTCGAATGGTTCTACCTCGGCGGCCTCGACGCTTACCGCATCGCCTTCAACGACGACTACGGCACCGATCTGGTGCCGGCGAAAACGCATTTCCGCTCGGAAACCGTCGATTCGCAACGCGGCGAAGCAGAGTGGCGCGGCGGCAATCTTTATTTCGACCAGTGGGATTACACCTTCAAGGCCACACCCAAATCATGAATAGCAACCGGGGAAACGCATGAGTAGCAGCAGCCATCACCTTCGCAAGTCACTGCTCACCATCGCAATGGGCACCTGCCTCCTGTCGATGTCCATCACTCCTGCGTTGGCGCAAAGTGCCACGGGTGCAGTGGCCGGGCGCGCCGACGCTGGCACGCAAGTGGTCATGACCAATACGGCAACCGGCCTGAGCCGCAGCGCGACGGTCGATGCCGATGGCAGCTACCGCGTCAGCCAGTTGCCGGTGGGCGACTATCAGCTGCAGACCACGCGCGGTGGCCAGACGGTGGGCAGTCCAATCTCGGTCAACGTGGCATTGGGCGGTACCACCACGGTCAACCTCAACAGCAGTGGCGGTGTCACCAATCTTGGGGCGGTACAGGTGGTCGGATCACAGGTGATCAACCGCGTCGATGTGCGTTCCACCGAATCGTCCACCAACATCACCCGCGAAGAGATCATCCGCTTGCCGGTGGACCAGTCGCTGGGCAACGTCGCCCTGCTGGCACCAGGCGTCATCGGTGGAAATTCAAGTTTCGGTGGCATTTCATTCGGTGGCTCATCCGTGGCCGAAAATTCGGTGTTCATCAATGGTCTGAACGTGACTGATTTCTATCGTCGCCAGAGCTTCTCCACCGCGCCGTTCGCATTTTTCGAGGAGTACCAGATCAAGACCGGCGGCTACTCGGTCGAATTTGGCCGCAGCACCGGCGGAGTGATCAACGCAGTCACGCGCTCGGGTGGTAATGAGTTCAAGGGTGGACTGGAGTTCACTTTCGTGCCGGCCGCGTTCCGTGCCAAAGCCGATGATCACTTCTACAACAACGGCACAACAGACATCTTTACGCGTTCCAGTCGAGACAAGCAGAGTTTCGTCAAACTCAACGGCTATGCATCGGGGCCGGTGGTGAAAGATCGCCTGTTCCTGTTCGCCATGTACGAACTCCGCGACAACAAATCAGCATTCACCAACGGGGTGGGCAGTACTTTCGCCAGGTCGGAATCGAGCAACGGTTTCTGGGGCACGAAGCTGGACTGGCATCTCACCGACAACCACCTGCTGGAACTGCTCGCCTTCTCCGATGAAGGCGACACCAGCAGCAATACATTCGCGTACGACTTCGACGGTGGAAACGTCGGGGGGCGCCAGGGCGACAACTTTTCCACGGGCGGTGGCAAGAATGGCTCGATTACCTACACCGGCTTTTTCGGCGAGAACTTCGTCGCCAAAGCGATGTACGGCACCAACCGGACCAGCTCATTCGGGCGTTCAACCGCGGACGGCGTTTGCGACATTGTGACCTTCAACAACGCATCCTTCGGTGCGGCCTACACCGCCCTGGGCCGTCCGGCGTTGGGGTGCCATCCGGGTGGCACCGTCGTGAACCATGAGGACGAACGCGAGGTCGGCCGGCTGGATTTCGAGTGGACCCTCGGTGACCACCTGCTGCGCTTCGGGCTTGACCACGAGGTGATGACCACCGACCGCAACACCCGCTACCCGGGCCCGACCCAAATGCTCTACACGATTTTCGGGCGGACCAGTCCGACACAGGTCCTGGATAACGGCACCCCCCTCCCGGCTGGCGTGAACGCGTTCCTGCTGGGGCGGCGGCGCGCCGACGGCGGTGTATTCGAGACCGAGGCGAGCGCCTGGTATGTGGAGGACATCTGGAGCATCACCCCCAACCTCATCCTCAACCTTGGTGTGCGGGTCGACAATCTGGATAACAAAACCGCCATTGGTACGAGCTTCATCAAAATGGACAACCTGGTTTCGCCGCGTGTCGGATTCTCCTGGGACATGAAAGGCGACGGCAGTACCAAGCTATTCGGCAACGTGGGCAGGTATTTCCTGCCGGTGACCAACAACATCAACTACACCTTCGCCGGCGGCCTGACCGACGAGCGCACCTTCTACGTGCTCAACGGCTTTACCCCCTCCACCAACCCGGTCACCGGCTCGCCCTATCTGGCGCCGAACATCGGTCCGCAGATCGGTGCGGTGGACACCCAGTTCAACGTGTCGGTCGCGGATCTGCGCAAGAGCGTGGATCGCGACATTGACGCGGTCTACCAGGATGAGGCCATCGTCGGCTTCCAGAGCGCGATCAGCCAAGCCTGGTCGTGGGGGGTCAACGCGACCTACCGCAGGATGCCCAATGCACTGGAAGACATCCGCATCAACCATACGCCGTGCGGCCCCAGCCCGAGAACCCTCTTTCCCATCGGCAATCCGGGCGAGCCGCTGACCATCTTTGGCGACGCCAGCATTGGTTGTACGACTGAAGGGTGGATCACCATCGATACCACGCGCGACGGATACATCAAGCAGGGCAGCAACGAGGTAGTCGGCTACTCCAAGCCCAGGCGCACCTACAAGGCGGTTGAGTTCCAGGTCGACCGCGCCTGGGACGGCAAATGGGCCTTCAACGCCTCGTACCTCTGGTCGAAGTCCGAAGGCAACCACGAGGGCCCCGTCAATTCCGATACCAATTTCGCCGACTTCGGCCAAGTCCAGAACTGGGACCATCCAGCGACCAACGACCGTTATGGCCCGCTGTTCAACGACCGCCGCCACCAGATCAAACTGCGTGGCAGTTATTAACTGAGCGAGGTGTGGTCCTTCGGTGGAACCTTGGCCGCGCAGTCCGGCGGGCCGCTCACCGCGTTCGGCGTGACTTGGCCGAACGACGCCCGGGCGGCGGCAAGCTTCACTACCATCGGTTCGGGCGGCGGCTCGAGCTATCTGTGCGTGAAGAACTGTGCCGGTCCGTTCAACCTGCGCGAATACGAGTTCACCCC
>JALYOU010000201.1 GCA_030856725.1 Pseudomonadota bacterium | reverse complement strand
GAGAGTTCGCTGCCGATCATGTCGAAGCAGGTGTAGCTGCCCATCGGCCGCGTCTCGACGATGCGGCCGCCCCAGCGCACAGGGACGTTGGCACGGTCGATTTCGACGGCCTGCACGGGCGTGATCTGCAAGACGTTGGCTTTCAGCGGCTTGGGGACCGTGTAGCAGGCGGAGAGCAGGCTGGCGAATGCGAGGGCGGCGAGGGGGCGCAGGGTCATTGCTTGTTTTCCTGAAGCGTACGGATAGACCAACACTGTAAAACAGGGGCATCTACAACCGTCATTCCCGGGAAGGCGGGGTTTCAACAGCCGAAGGCTGGTTATCCATAACTTTGCCATCTGTCCTAGATGTCCATGAATTTCCGCCTTCGCGGGAATGACGGGCAACGCAATCGACCGGCAAAGCCTGATCCTCGAGTCCTCCACTCAAGGCCGATGCTTCCGCAGCGCGCGAATCAACTCGCGATCGCGGGACTGCTCATCGCGGCCGGAAGCGTAACGCGATTCCACGAAGCGTTGGGTGAGTGCCTGCAACGATGCATCCGCCTGCGGCCTTGCCAGCGCGACGCGCTGCGCCCAGTCCAGCGCAGGCTCGTGGGGCTCTCGCGCCAAGCCCAAGCGGCGATAACGCGTGCCCAGACGGTGCCAGGCGCGCAGCAGCGGATCTCGTTCCCGTTCGCCACGCGCGATCAGCCACGCCATCCATCCCAACGCCAGAGTGGCGGTCAGCGCGAACAGCAGTCCCAGCCGGCCCGCGTCGAGGTTCTCGATGCCGAAGCGGCTGAACATGCGTTGCTGCCGTGTCGCATCGAACCCGAGCACCAGGTCGTTCCAGCCGCGTCGCAGCCAGTCGCCCGCATTCCACATTGGCGTGAAGCCGGAGAACGCGCCGAATGCCCCCGGTGCGCGGTCGGCCAGCGTGTCGTAGATATGTTCTGGTGCAACGGCGGCGGTCGGGTCCACGCGTACCCAACCGCGACCCTGCAGCCACACTTCCGCCCACGCATGCGCATCGGAATTGCGCACGATCCAGTAGTCGCCGATGGGATTGCGATATCCGCCGACATAACCCGTCACCACGCGCGCAGGAATGCCGGCCGCGCGCATCAGCACCACGAAGGCGGAACTGAAGTGTTCGCAGTAGCCGCGTTTCTGGTCGAACAGGAATTCATCGACCGCATGACGACCGGGCAGCGGCGTGTCGAGGGTGTAGCCGAACTCGGCGCGGATCATCTGCAACGCACGTTGCACGATGGCGCCGTCGTCGCTGCCTGACTCGCTTCGCCACTGCTGCGCCAATGCCTGCGTGCGCGGGTTGTAGCCTGTCGGGAGATTCGTGGCGATCTGCCGCAAGGCAGGACGCAGTCGCGCGTCGAACACCAGTGGCGGCGACGAGCGCATCCGCCAGCGCGTCAAGGCATTCAGCGGACGCGGCGCGTAAAGACCGTAATCGAAGGAAAGCTGCGTGCCTTCCGGTGCATCGACCAGCAGGTCCAGCGCCACCAGCTGGCGTCGATCGGTAGCCTCGAATTCGATTTCGTAATCCCAGACGATGTTGCCTGTGAGCACTTCTCCAAGCGGCAGGCCGCGCATCCAATACGGCTGTGTCCAGGTACGGCCATCAAAATTCCACAGCACCGGGCCGCGCCAGTACATCTGCGATGTGGGTGGCGTGCGGCCGAAGAAACGCGCGCGAAACGCGGGCGTCTCATCGTTCATCAGGTCAAGCCATTCGCCGGGCGACATTGTGTCGGAGAGTCCCGGACGTGCCATCGCGCGTTCGGGTACGCCCCACATGGGCGAGCCAAGCCGCGGAAACAGCCAGAACGCCGCCAGTGCGAGCGGTAGACCGATCGCGATGAGTTTCCACACGGAGAGCAGACCGGATAGCGGCGAAATGGCATGCGTGGCGAGGTCAGATTCGGTATCGGCCAAGCGTTGCAGCGCCAGCAGCGCGAGCGTCGTGCCGAGGAGGCTCAGCAGCAACGTGACCGGTCCCTGGTCCAGCAGGAACGCGGCAAACGGCGCGAACAACGCGAACCCGATCAGGCTGCGTGCGTCGCGCAGTTTGTAGGTTTCCGATGGCTTGATCGCCAGCATCGCGCCGAGCAACGCGCATCCGGTGTCGCGACCGAAGCGGAAATTCGCCATCGACAGCACCACGCCGGCCACCGTCAATGCCAGTACCAGGCGTACCCATCCCGGCAACGGCCGCCTCCACGACAGCTGCGTTACGATCAGTGCGGTCGCTGTGATACCGATCGCAACCTGCGCTGGCAACACCAGCAGCAACGGCAGCAGGCACGCGCCCGCAGCCAGCAGCGTCCAACGGCGGCTGGCGGCGTCAAGCAAGATCGACATGCGGCAACAAGGCGAGCGTGCGCAGGCAGGCGTGGCGGTGCAACAGGCCTTGCGCAGGGCCGAGCGCTGCTTGTCCGGGCACGCGCAGGGCATAGCGCCGATTCTCGCGCTCGGCCTGGTCGATCCAGTGCGCGAGGCGTCGGATGCGCAGTTCGTAGGGAAGCGGTGCCAATGTGTGCCAGTCGAGGATCACGTCGGCGCCGGTCGATTGCTCGTACTCGCGGGTGAGCAGCGTGTCGCGCCGCGCGGACGGTTTCCACGCGATCGCGCGTTTGGCATCGCCGCGACGATAGTTGCGCAGCTGGTGGACATCGTCCCCCGCGGGGTCCAGGCGCGTGCGACGCGCATCGCTGAGATCCACGGGTAGCGGCGGGCCGGCGAGCTCCGGCGCGGGATACACCAGCAACGGCTGCGTCGGCCACACCCAAGCCCAGGCGCGTGCCAGGCCGAGCGGGCGTGTGGTGGATATGCGGATGCGTTCGAGGTCGAGCCAGCCACGCGTGGCCGTGGGAACTTCGATGACGACTGCGCCATTGCCACCTTCCAGCGACAGCGTCCTCAATGCTTGGTCATGGCTGACGCGCAGGCCATGGCGCACGCGTCCATCAGCGGCGGTGGCGGTGAGCAACGCCATCAGCGTGTCGCCCGCGGCCACCGGTTCGGCCGACAGCGTGCCGATGGTGAGTCCCGACAACTGCAAGTGCGCGAAGAGCAGGCTGGCGAACGCTGCGCCGCCCAGGATCAAGGCCAGCAGGAGGGCGGGATTGTTGTTGTAGTTGAGCGCGCCCAGGCCCATCGCGCAGATCAGCAAGGCGAAGAACAGGCCGAATCGCGTCGGCAGCACGTACACGCGGTTGCGCAGCAGGGTGACGGGCAGCGATTCCGGTGTTCGCGGGCGCGCCAAGGCCTGCATGCGCGCCCACCAGTGTTGGCGCCCTGCTCCCCACAGGACATCGGCGCGCATGGCGTCAATCGACGGGAACGGCGAGCAGGATCGATTTCGCCAGCGCCGCGCCCGTGCCGCTGTCGGCATCGGCGACGAGGCGATGCGCCGCAACCGCCGAAAACAGCGCCTGTACGTCTTCTGGCACCACGTGATTGCGGCCAAGCAACAATGCATACGCACGCGCCGCGCGCAACAAGGCCAGTCCCGCGCGTGGAGACAGTCCGACACGGACACCCGGATGCTGGCGACTGCGATGCATGAGCGCCTGCACGTAGGTAACCAGTGCGTCGCTGGCGTGGACATCGTTGACGGCACGGCGCATTGCCAGCACGTCATCCGAGGACAACACCGGCTTTGACTGCGCGATGAGATCGCGGCGGTCGATGCCGGTCAGCAGCGCGCGTTCGGCGTCGGCATTGGGATAACCGAGCGCGAGACGCAACAAGAAGCGGTCCAGTTGCGAATCGGGCAGCGGATACGTGCCGGCAAGATCGACCGGATTCTGAGTGGCGATGACGAAGAACGGTTCCGGCAGCCCATGCGTGCTGCCATCGACCGTTACCTGATGCTCGGCCATCGCTTCGAGCAGCGCGCTCTGCGTACGCGGTGGCGCGCGGTTGATCTCGTCGGCCAGCACGATATTGGCGAACACCGGACCGGGATGGAATTCGAAACGCCGCGCCTGCGCGTCATACACCGACACCCCGATGATGTCTGCCGGGAGGAGGTCGGACGTGAACTGCACGCGCTGGAAGCCCAATCCCAGTGTGGCCGCGAGCGCATGCGCGAGCGTAGTTTTGCCGAGGCCCGGCAGGTCCTCGATCAGTAGATGTCCGTCCGAGAGCAAGGCGACGAATGCGAGACGAACTTCCTGCGACTTGCCAAGCACCAGGCCATTGACCTGCGCCTGCGCGCGCAGGACGGCTTCACGCAGGTCGTCGGTTAGCATGGTGGACGTTTGCGGCAGTGCCGACATGGCGCGTCTCGTGCTCTTGGTGATATGGAGCCGTCACCCCAGCGGCGTTTGACAGCCGAATGGCTGGTCAAGCTGGGTCCATTTTGATCTTGGTCCCTAAACGGCAACGTCAAAATGGGTTCCAGCTTCGCTGGAATGACGAGCTACGGGTACTTTCTTGTAAATCAGTGTAGCGGGGCCAAATGCCATTGCGGGATGAAATCACCAGCCGACGGATGTTCCTCGCATTGTTGGCGCTCGTCACGGCGATCAAGTGCGTGGTTGCCATGCACCTGCCGCTTTTCGTCGACGAGGCGTTCTACTGGCAGGAGGGCCAGCACCTTGCGCCCGCGTATTCCGACCTGCCGCCACTCACCGCCTGGCTGACACGGCTCGCTGTCGAGCTGGGCGGGCAGCATGCGCTGGCCCTGCGCGCACCGTTTCTGCTGATTGCCGCGCTGGTGCCTTGCCTGATCGTGAAAATCACCGCACGCGAATACGGCGCGACGCAGGGCTGGCAGGCGGGCACGCTGGCCTTGCTGCTGCCGCTGGCCGGCACACTGGGCCTGCTCGCGCTGCCCGACGTGCCGCTGGCACTGGCCACGGTGATGTGCATGGATGCCGGCGCGCGCCTGTTGCGCAAGGTGGACGCGAAGGCCGCCGTCGAACTTGCGGCCGGACTGGCGATCGGCGCGCTCAGTCACTACCGCTTCATCGCAGTGATCGGCGTGGGATTGGTCGCGTTGCTGTTGCTGCTGGAAGGACGCCGCATGCTGCGCGATCTGCGCGTGTGGATTGCGATCGTCATTGGTGCGGTCGCGTGGTCGCCGCTGTTGTTCTGGAATCTGGAAAATGCCGATGCGGGATTGCGTTTCCAGTTGATCGATCGCCATCCGTGGGCGCTGCACTGGGATGGCACGTGGTTCGTGCTGATCCAGGCGTTGCTGGTCACGCCGCTGCTTTTGCTCGCAATGTCCTTGGCCGCCAGGCGCAACGTGCCGGCGACCGCGCATCCGGCGTCACGCTATTTCGCATTGCTGGGCGCGGCCACCGTGCTCGGATTCTTCGCGCTGGGATTCTTTGCCGACAACGAGCGGGTCAGTTTCCACTGGCCACTGGCCGGATACCTGGCTTTGTTGCCGCTGGTGCCCGCCACGCTGCAGTCGTGGCCGCGCTGGCTCCGGCGCGCAACATGGACGTTGGCTGGAATCGGTCTGATGAGCGTGCTGGGTTATTACGCCACGGTATCGGTGCCGTCGCTGCGCGCGCGATTTGCCGCGGAGAAATGGTATCCGGCCAATTTCGCCGGCTGGGATGCGGTGGCCGCCGCCACGCGCGAACAACTCACGGCGATGCCCCCGGGCACGCGCATCGTCGCCGACAACTTCAAGCTGGCCGCCGAACTCGGTTTCGCGCTGGGCAATCCACGCATCGACGTGCTCGACCATCCGCTCAACCATCGCCATGGCCGCGCACCGCAACTGCGGATGTGGGATCTGGAGCGGGCTGGACGCAGCGACTGGGGCGACGCGCCCGTGCTGCTGATCGTCGGCGTGGGCGAGGTGCGTTATCGCGACCTGCTGAAGCACTACCACGCGTTGTGCCGCAAGGTTGGGCCGCTGCCTGCGCCCCGCGTTGTCAACGTCGATCACGGCGCGCAACGCTTCCTGTTGTTCGCGCTGGACAAGCCCGCCACCGGCGCCTGCGCGACGCCGGCGATGGCATATGTCGAATCTCCAGTCTCCGGCGCGCGCGTTTCGCGACGTTTTGCGGTGTCGGGATGGGCGTTCCGTGATGGCGCCGGGTTGCGTGCGGTGGACGTGACGCTGGATGGCAAAGTGGTCGCGCAGGCCGAGTACGGCCGTGTCTATCCGGGCGCGGCGATCTTCTGGAAGATTTCCAACGATCCCAATCATCCACGCGTCGGATTCAATGCCCAAGTCAATGCGGGCGCCATTGCACCCGGGCGGCACTGGTTGGGGGTGCGGCTGCATGGCAGAGATGGGGCGGTGGAGGAATGGAGCGAGCAGCCGGTGATCATCATTGACTGAGCTTTGCTCCTCTTTACGAATGTGGGGAGTGCTGAGGTGGGGAGCTCGTCGCTCGGCACGAAGTTAAAGGCTTCCGCCCTTGGCGGTAACGTTCTTTGCTGGCACACCGCGTGCGCAGGAGCGCACGCGAACAGCGCAGCTGGCCCGAAGGGCGAGTCAAGAAAGTCACCAAAGAAATGCATTTTGGCAAGGTCCACAACCCTAAGCTTGAGGTTCACCAGTTATTTTCCGACTCGGCATCCTGCCTCGGTCGGAATACGGCGCACATCCTGTGCGCCACCCTTTGGGTCTGCGGACTACATTGCCCAATCGTTACTGCGAAAAATCGACAGCACGCGCTGTCCCCTCTCCCCTCGGGAGAAGTGCCCTCGTAGAATTTCCGCTCGGCGGATGAGGGGGCTTCCGGACAGTTTGTATTGTGCAAACCGGGGGGTAGGAAATCATGGAGCCAGCACAAGAAATTCAGGGCAGCGTGAATCCCACTCTTCTCAACAACTTGCCCATCGCAATCAACGGCAAGCCGATCAACGCCGTCGGGTCGCTGGATTCGATCGCGTCGAACAGCGTGATGCCGAAGCCTTCGGATTTGAAGCTGCCCGCG
>JALYOU010000184.1 GCA_030856725.1 Pseudomonadota bacterium | reverse complement strand
AACCTGCTGCTCCGCATCATCGAAGAACTGGTGCGGCCGTTGTCGCTGACGCTGCGACTGTTCGGCAACATGTATGCGGGCGAATTGATCTTCATCCTGATCGCGTTGATGACGTGGAACGCCGCGTTCTCCAGCGGCGCGACTTACGCGATGCTGCCGCTGCAATTCATTTCAGGCTTTGTCTGGACCGCGTTCCACATTCTGGTGATCACGTTGCAGGCCTTCATCTTCATGATGCTGACCATCGTCTACCTGAGCATGGCGGTCGAAAGCCATTAGTTTTTTCTGATCGTTTCAATCCTTTTTTCAAACCTAGCGAGTCGTACGGAGAACACCATGGAAAATATTGCCCTCTACGCCGAAGTGGCGAAGTTCACTGTCATTGCGGCCGGCCTGCTGATCGGTCTTGGCGCGCTTGGCACCGCGATCGGTTTCGCCATCCTCGGCGGCAAGTTCCTGGAAGGCTCCGCGCGCCAGCCGGAACTGACCCCGATGCTGCAGACCAAGATGTTCATCGTCGCCGGCCTGCTCGACGCCGTGCCGATCATCGGCGTGGCCATCGCGCTGCTGCTGATCTTTGCGAATCCGTTCCTCAACACCATCGCCGGCTGATTCACGCGGTCTGGCAAACGCCGGTGCGCACGACGCGCTGGTGTCTGGAGTTAAGTCATGGATATCAACCTCACTTTCATCGTCCAGGGCCTCGCGTTCTTCGCGGTCGCGTGGATGGTGATGAAGTTCGGCTGGCCGCATATCATGGTCGCCATCGAAGAGCGTCAGCAGAAAATCGCTGAAGGCCTCGCCGCGGCCGATAACGCGCAGAAAAATCTGGCGCAGGCGCAGGACAAGGTCAACGAAGAGTTGAAGCTTGCCCGCACCAAGGCCAACGAGATCATCGACCAGGCGCACCAGCGCGCCAACCTGCTCGTGGATGCGGCCAAGACCGAAGCGATCGCCGAAGGTAATCGCCAGAAGGCGTTGGCTGAATCGGAAATCGTCGCCTCGACCAATCGTGCCCGCGAAGACCTGCGCAAGCAGGTGTCGGTGCTGGCAGTGGCCGGTGCTGAGAAGCTGCTGCGCCGCGAGATCGATGCCAACGCCCACAAGGCGTTGCTCGACGAACTCGCAGCCGAGATCTGATCTCATGAGTCAAGCCCTCACGCTCGCCCGTCCCTACGCCCGCGCCGCGTTCTCGCTCGCGCAGGACAACGGTGCGTCCGCGTCGTGGTCGCAGTCGCTCGGCCTGGCCGCGCGCATCGCGGCGGAACCACAGGTCGCGGCGTTGCTCGGCAATCCGCGGTTGACGCACGCCGACGCGGTCACGTTGTTGTCCACTGACGGCGCCGATGAGCGTTTCGGCAACTTCCTCGCGCTGTTGGCCGACAACCGTCGGCTGCCACTGTTGCCGGAAATCGCCGGGCTGTTCGACGAACTGCATGCCGAAGCCAACCGCGTGGTCAAAGCGAAGGTGACTTCGGCGACCGAGTTGCCGCCGGGTGAACTCGATGGCATCAAGGCGGCGTTGAAGAAGCGTTTCGGCCGCGATGTTGAAATCGAAACCGCAGTCGACGCGTCGCTCATCGGCGGTGCAGTGATCGATGCCGGTGACGTGGTCATCGACGGCTCGCTCAGGGGCAAGCTGGAACGACTGCAGACAGCATTGGCAAATTAATTCGTAGGGCGGGTCTCGACCCGCCGCTTCGGGCACGGAACATCAAAAAGGCGGGTCAAGACCCGCCTACGGGAAAACAAGATGGCAACGAATACGCTCAACCCCTCCGAAATCAGCGAACTGATCAGGAGCCGCATCGAAAAGGTCAAGCTCGCCGCAGAAGCGCGCAACGAAGGTTCGGTGACCTCGGTATCCGACGGCATCGTGCGCATCCACGGCCTGGCCGACGTGATGCAGGGCGAGATGATCGAGTTGCCGAACAACACGTTCGCACTCGCATTGAATCTGGAGCGCGACTCGGTCGGCGCCGTGGTGCTGGGCGATTACGAACACTTGCGCGAAGGCGATACCGCCAAGACCACCGCACGCATCCTCGAAGTGCCCACCGGTCCTGAACTGTGCGGCCGAGTGGT
>JALYOU010000210.1 GCA_030856725.1 Pseudomonadota bacterium | reverse complement strand
CGTTTCACTCTGTCTGGAAGCGGTCATGTTCGTGTCGTTCGATGCTGCGCACGCTGTGCTAGCGTGCATCATCCACGGAGTTTGCCATGCCTGAACACCGCCGCCGCACCAAGATCGTTGCCACGCTCGGCCCCGCGACCGATCCGCCCGATGTGCTGGACGCGCTGCTAAAAGCCGGGGTCAACCTCGTCCGCCTAAATTTCTCGCACGACGATCCCGCCTCGCAGATCGCACGGGCGCAAGCAGTGCGCGAATCCGCCGCACGCGTCGGTGCCGAAGTGGGCGTTCTCGCCGATCTGCCCGGTCCAAAGATCCGCATCGAACGATTTGCGGAAGGGCGCGTGCAGTTGCATGCGGGCGATCGTTTCGATCTGGTGGCAAACGCCGATGCGCCGCCGGGCGATGCAACGCACGTCGGCGTCAGCTATCTGGGTTTACCTGCGGACGTGCACGCAGGTGATGTGTTGCTGCTCGACGACGGCGTCGTGCAGTTGCAGGTCGATGCGATTGAAGGCGAACGCATCGTGACCACAGTCTTGAATGACTGCACCCTGTCCGACCGCAAGGGCTTGAACCGGCTCGGCGGCGGCCTGTCGCTCGGTGCGCTGACCGATCGCGATCGCGAGTTGATTGCCGTGGCGGCCGGGATGGGTGCGGACTTCATCGCTGTCTCGTTCTGCCGCAATGCCGCCGACATGGAGGAAGCCCGTGCCATCGCGCGCGCGGCCGGCAGCGACGCCGCGCTGTGCGCCAAGATCGAACGCGCCGAAGCCATCGAGAACTTGACCGAAATCGTCGACGCAAGCGATGCGGTGATGGTTGCGCGCGGCGACCTCGGCGTGGAAATCGGCGATGCCGAACTGCCGGGCCTGCAAAAAAAAATCATCCGCGAATCGCTGCTGCGCAACAAGGTTGTGATTACCGCCACACAGATGCTGCAGTCGATGGTCGACAGCCCGATTCCCACGCGCGCCGAAGTGCTCGACGTCGCCAACGCCGTGATCGACGGCACCGATGCCGTGATGCTGTCGCAGGAATCCGCCGCGGGTAATTACCCGCTCAAAGCCGTCGAGGCGATGGTGCGCATCTGCGTCGGCGCCGAAAAACAGTTCGAGGCCGACACCGATTTCGAAAAAGCACCGCGCGATCTGGAGCGCGCCGACCACGCCATCGCCATGGCCACGATGTTCCTGTCCGAACACATCGGCGTGCGCGCGATCGTGGCCATGACAGAATCCGGCGGTACTGCCCGGTATCTGTCGCGTTTCCGCTCTGCCGTCCCCATCTACGGCCTCTCACGTCACCCCGGCGCGCGCCGCCGGATGGCACTGATGCGGGACGTCTTCCCCATCGATTTCGACAGCCGCGGCATGGCGACGCGGGAGGCAGCGCGTGCCGCGCTGGAAGCCATGTTCAAGTCCGGCCTGCTGGCCGAAGGCGACCGCGTAATCTTCACCAGCGGCGACCATATGGAGCAGCACGGCGCGACGAATACGTTGCGGCTGCTGCAGGTCGGCGCAGGCGGCTTGGCCGAGGGACTGGGAGAGTTGTGATAAGGCTCGGCAGCTGCGGAGATGTTGCAACTGGTCTGCAGGCAAAGGCACAAGTACTGCAGTCGCGACACGGAGCTTCTTCGGCGCCGACCGCATGGCTCCTGTTCGCTTGTGGCAACGACGCCGGATTGACGACCTCAGGCAATCGATTCAAGACGGGCGCGGGCGTTTTCGCCAACTCAGCCATCCGCAGCACGATCCCGATGTCGGGGGACCACGTTCAGAAGTGTGTATGGGGAGCCCAGTATTGAATTGGCCACGTTTGACAAGGGACGCCCACAGGCGTCTAAATCAGTCGCGATCCTGCATGAGGAGAACGTCATGAATCATTTGTTCCAACGCGGAACGGTAGTGCTTTGCGCGGCTCTTGCATGTTGCCTGGCGGAGGCGAAAGAGCCGGAACGTACCGTCAACGAAGGGGGAATCAAGGATCAATGGATGATGGCCGACGGTGTGAAACTGGCCGCGCCGGGGTATCCGGCCGCTTTCGCTGCCCGCGGCGAGAATGTTTGCGCCGCCATTTCGTACCGCATCAATCCCGACGGCACCACGTCGGACTTTTCGCTGGTGCGCGCCTGGTCCAGCAGCGGCGGCAACAGGAAGGAGCCAGAAGAGGGATTCTGGAAAGCATTCTCAGAAGCGTCCGCGCTTGCCTTGGCGCAATGGAAGTTCAAGCCCCGTCCGGAAGTCACGCGCCCGGTCCCGACCAGGACCGTTGCCACCATGACATTCATGGGAAAGCAGGCGGAAGACGTTACCCTGCTGCGTTCGCGCTGCAAGGTCGACAATCTGACCGCGACGCTCAAGGAATTGAATAAATATCCGAGACGGAACGATCTCGATAGCGTCCAACTCGATGCAAATCAACGCGCCCAACGCGCCAACGAAATCAGGGCAAACCAGCAGGCGCGGGGCAACAGTTCACGCACACCCTGAGGTCGTCATTCGTTGATTCCGGTTTTTTCGTGAGGGCCGCTATAATTCGGCCTTTCCGTTGCCTGCAGGATATACATGAGCATCGAACAGCTTGCCGAAACTGCCCTGGCCATGGTCGCCGCGGGCAAGGGCATCATCGCGATCGACGAATCCAACAACACCATCGCCAAGCGTTTCGACGGCGTGGGCATTCCCAATAATGAAGAAAACCGCCGCGCGTATCGCGAACTGCTGCTCACAACGCCGAAGCTGGGTGACTACATCAGCGGCGCGATCCTGTATGACGAGACCATCCGTCAGTCGACGAAGGCCGGCGTGCCGTTCACCAAGATCATGATGGACAACGGCATCATCCCCGGCATCAAGGTCGACAAGGGCCCGCAGCCGCTGGCTGGTTTCCCGGGCGAGGGGGTGACGGAAGGTCTCGACGGCCTGCGTGAGCGCCTGCAGGAGTACTACAAGCTCGGCGCGCGTTTCGCCAAGTGGCGCGCGGTGATCAACATCGGGGACGACACTCCATCCGGTACCTGCATTGAGGCCAACTCGCACGCGCTCGCGCGCTACGCGGCGTTGTGTCAGGAAGCGGGTCTGGTGCCGATGGTCGAGCCGGAAGTCATCATGGACGGCGCGCACGACATCGAGACCTGCTACGAAGTGACCGAAGTGGTGCTGCGTTCGCTGTTCGAGGCGCTGTATCAGCAGAGCGTGATGCTCGAAGGCACGATCCTCAAGGCCTCCATGGTGCTGCCCGGCAAGGACTGCGGCGAGCAGGCGTCGGTCGAGGAGGTGGCGGAAAGCACGCTGATGTGCCTGAAGTCGACCGTGCCGGCGATCCTGCCGGGCATCGTGTTCCTGTCCGGCGGACAGTCCGATGAAGACGCCACCGCGCACCTGGATGCCATGAACCGCATGGGTCCGAATCCGTGGCCGCTGTCGTTCTCCTATGGCCGCGCGATGCAGTCGGCGGCGTTGAAGTTGTGGTCGCAGGATCTGGTCAACAATGTCGGCAAGGCGCAGCAGAC
>JALYOU010000117.1 GCA_030856725.1 Pseudomonadota bacterium | reverse complement strand
GGGCACAGGAACGCGCGCTGCGCCGCCGCGAACTGCATGGCTGGCTCCGCGCATTGCCGCCGCTGACCGAACTCGAATCGCTGCTGTTCCGCACCATCACCGTCGGCTTCGTCCTGCTCACGGCCACACTGCTGACCGGCGTATTGTTCGTCGAGAATTTCCTGGCGCAGCACCTGCTGCACAAGACCGTGCTCAGCGTGTTGTCGTGGCTCGGCTTCGGTGCATTGCTGCTGGGCCGATGGCGCTACGGCTGGCGCGGCCGCGTCGCGGTGCGCTGGACATTGGCAGCAATGGCGTTGCTGGTGCTGGCGTTTTTTGGCAGCAAGTTCGTGTTGGAGCTGCTGCTGCGACGCGTTTGATGATGGGTAACAACACCGGCGCGCACAACGCGACGCTTAGGCTGAGTTGGGTGCATCAACCCAGCATGCGCGGCGTGGCGGGAAAAAGCTGGGTTGGTAGCCAACCCAGCCTCCGCGTCTTGTCAGAACGAACTTGTCCCTGCCGCCGGCGCGCCTTGCGGGCAGAACTTCTTGTAGTACTCCATCGCCTTTGGCATCAGTGACTGCAGGTTCTGGATGCGGGTTTCGGGATTGGGGTGGGTCGAGGCAAATTCCGGCGGGGACTGGCCTTGGCTCATCTGGCCCATGCGCTGCCACAGCGGGACCGCTTCCTGTGGGTTGAAGCAGGCAGCTGCGGCGAGCATCAGCCCAACCTCATCGGCCTGCGTTTCATGCTTTCGCGCATACGGCAGCTGTGCGCCATAGCCATAGGCGGCCATCACCATCTGCTGGGTTCCCGGATCCATTCCGCTCATCGCGCCGGCAACTTGACCCAGCTGCGCGAGCTTCTGTTGCGCCATGCGTTGCGCGCCGTGGCGTAGCAAGGCATGCGCGATCTCATGTCCCATCACTACACCCATCGCGTCGGCGTTCTGTGCCACCGGCACGAGGCCGGTGTAGACCGCCATCTTCCCGCCGGGCAAACAGAACGCGTTGGCCTGTTCGGAATTGATGACGTTGACTTCCCACTCGAAGCCGCGGCTGACGTGTTGCGGCTGCAGGCCGTTTTCGGCTGCGAGCGCCGCTTCCACGGGTTCCACCTTGGCGACGAGACGCTGCGCGATTTCGCGGATCTGGCGCGCGACCTGGGAGTTGGGATCGACCGGCTGCTCCTGCGACAGGATTTCCTGGTACGCCTGCAGGCCGAGCGCCTCTTCCTCATCCAACGAAAGATTCTTGTCGATGACGACTTTTTCGCCGGTGGTCGGATCGACCGACTGGTTGGAGAACCAGTAGTACGCGGCGTAGCCGGCGAACAAGAGCAGTACCCACCAGCGCATGCCGCCGAAACCGCGCCTGCGCGTGCCGCCCTGCCCTGCCTGGTTACCGAAGGGGTCTTGCCTCATGTGTCTTCTCCGCGTTTTGAGTCCGAAGACCCGGTGGTGATGTCGATAACCGCAAATACTGATGGCGCTGCAGATGTCATTCAAGCAAAGAAAGTGAGTTCAGCAAATTGGGGCTTAGCAAAGCCGTTGGGCTGACCAGCTTCGCTGTTGTAAAGCGCTTCCGCCTTCGCGGGTTTAACAGCCGCTGGCTGGTTACGACGATCAAAAAACTCGTGCTTCACTACTCCTGCATCCACCGTGCTCACTACCGATTGTCAGATGGTCCCCTTATATCTCCCGCACCACCCGAAAACCCGTCCGCGCATTCGTGACATCCAAGTTTGCCGACATCCGCCACGCCGCCCGCGTCTGTGCCGGTGAGCTGGCCCAGGATCCGCCTCGAATCACGCGTGTGCGGCATCCCGGGTTAACCCATGCGCCACCATCGGCCGGTGCGCGGCGATAGCCGACGTGCCAGCAGTCGCCGGTCCACTCGCTGACATTGCCTGCGAGGTCGTGAAGGCCGTATGCATTGGCGGTAAATGTCCCGACCGGCGAAGGTCCCCAATAGCCGTCGCGATACGGGCTGAAGGCATTGCTCCATTCCCGCCCCGAAGGCGACCGGTCGCCAGCCCCGGTGAAATTGCCGGAACGGTTTCGCGGCAGGCCACCGCCCCACGGATAGCGGCCTTCGCGGCCGGCGCGCAGGGCGTATTCGAATTCGGCCTCGTGCGGCAGGCGATAGCGTTGCCCGGTCTGTTCGGACAACCACTCGGCGTACGCCTCAGCATCGCGCGCGTCGATGTGCAGCACCGGCATGTCATCCGCGACAGCCCGGCCCGCGTAATCGCTGCGCCAGTCCACGCCGCTGCGGCGTACGAAATTGCCGCTGCGCTCGTCGTACACCGTGGAAAAACCCCGCCGCTCCGCGCGCGCGCGATGTTTGGTCGCCGTCATGAAACGGCGGAACTGCTCCACCGTGATCTCGGTGGTCGCCATTGCAAAGCCGCGATCGAAACGCACGTAGTGCTGCGGTTTCTCAGCCTTGGGCGCATCGGCTTCATTCTCCTTCGCGCCCATGCGGAAACCCCCGTGCGGCACCACCACCATCTGCGGCCCACGCGCGGTGGACTTCAGCGCGTCGGTGAACACCTGGCCTGGACGGAACAGCCCGTAACGCGAAGCCAACTCGATGCGTTGCCGCAGATCCGAGGCCGCCGGCACATTGCCGGTCGGGGCGATGCGCAGGATTTCCGCCAGGTTGCGCCGCGCAAGTTCCAGCCCGTCACGCTGGCCCAGCGCCACCAAGCTTTCGTCATGCAGCTGGCGTATCTGCGACAGGCGGATCGCTTCAATGCGGACGCGCGCATCGGCGGCGGTTTCCAGGTCCGGTCGCACCTTGGCCGCGGTCGCGAGCCATTGCGCTGCGGTATCGAAATCGCGCTGTTCGGCGGCCTGTTCCGCACGCCGGATCAATCCGCTTTCGACTGCGGCAAGGCCCTGCGATGCGCGTGCCTGGCCTGGGCGCAAGCGGAGCACTTCGCGGAACCGGACCAGCGCGCCAACGGTGTCGTCCTCACCAAAACGTCCCGCAACCACATCGCGTTCGCCTGCAAGGTTCAACGCAGCGATGCGGTCGGCACGGTCCACGCGCGACAGGAAGGCCACCACGTTCGCATCCGCGGCGCGGACCGTGCGCGCGACTGCGGCGATGTCGTGCGCGCGCTTGAGCGCCAACGGATCCACATCAGATTGCAGCAGGGCTTCGTCGCCATCACCCAGCAGCATGGTGAGTGCGCGATTAAGTCCAGTCAGCGCATCCTCATCGCCCGGAACCAGTTTGAGGATTGCCAGGTACAACGGGATCGCCGATTGTGCATCGGCATAAAGACGATTTTCCCGCAGCGCCCTGGCAGCGTCGCGCTTCGCGCCAGTAATGCCATCCGGGGCCAGTTCGACAAGCGGCGCGTTCCAGGTCAACGCGGCCGTGGCGCCGTCGTCTCCACTGATGGTGATGCTGGTGGCGTCGCCTGTTCCATCGACGGGTAGACCGGAGTCCGGAGGGCCGGGGTCCGCGGCATCTTCGCGCCCGCACGCGGCCAGCGCGGCGATCGACGCGACCAGCAACCCACATGCCACCTGCCTGATTGCGCGCAACCTGCCTCCCATCCGGCACGTCCTCCTGTCCGTCCTGCATCCCTCCGGCCAACATCACATCCGGCTGGGCGCGTTGAACTTAGGGTATTGTCGCCCGCCCTGACAACTGCATGCTCATTCGTGCCGATCTGGATTTCCGAACCTGTTGAACTCTCCGCGCATCTCGCGCCGCTGTCCACGCAGCCCACATCGGCGCGCGTAGGCCTGGATACGGAATTCGTGCGCGAGCGCACCTACTGGCCGCAACTCGCACTGGTGCAGATCGCGATCGCCGACACGATCCTGCTGGTGGACCCGCTGGTCCCGGGCATGACGGCCGCGCTCGCACCGCTGCTGGTGGACGCGAATGTATTGAAGGTGATGCACAGCGCCAGCGAGGACCTGGTCGCGCTCAAGCATGCCTGCGGCGTGGTGCCGACGCCGTTGTTCGACACGCAGATCGCGGCGGCGCTGTCCGGCGTAGGCGCGGGTGTCGGCTACCAGCGCTTGGTACAGGACACGCTGGATGTCGCGTTGCAGAAGGGCGAAACACGCTCCGATTGGCTGCGCCGCCCCTTGTCGCCATCGCAGCTGGAGTACGCGGCGGATGATGTGTGTCACCTGTTCGCACTGCACGATCGCCTGCAGGCGCGGTTGCATGAACTTGGCCGCAGCCACTGGCTGATCGAGGATGGCGCGCGGATGATCAGCAATGCGCAGCGCGACGAACTGGAACGCTGGCCGCATCTGTCCATGCGCGCCGCGCACTATTTCGACGCGCCAGCCCAGCATCGCCTGTTGCGCCTGCTGCGTTGGCGCGACCTGCAGGCGCGCGACAGCGATCGGCCGCGCAGCTGGATCCTCGACAATGAGCTCGCGACATTGCTGGCGCGCACGCCGCCGGCCAATCGTTTGGCGTTGCAGACGCAACTCGACGCGCACCCCAAAGCGCCGCGCAAACTGGGCGACGCCCTGTGGCATGCCCTGAATACGCCGCTCCATGATGAAACCGATGCACCACCGGTGCGCGGCGACGAACGCGACAAGCAGGCCATGCGGCGCTTGCAGGAAGCCGTCAGCCAGCGCAGCGCGGAACTTGGCCTGCCCGATGGCGTGCTTGCCTCGCGACGCTGGCTGGAATCGCTGCTGGATTCGGGCGAATGGCCGCAGGCCCTGGCGGGATGGCGGCGCGGCGAGCTGGAAACAAAGCTTGCGCCTGTACTGGCCAGTGACGACCAAACACAAACAGAAGTTACCGGATGACCATGGCTTGCTTTTCGTAAGAGCGGCTTTAGCCGCTCTTACGAAGAGCGATTATTCGTTTCGATCAGCAAACAACCGCGCGATCCGTAGCGCAAGTTGGTACGGCTCGGGGCCGTTGCGATTGGTCAATACCACCACCGTCAAGCGCCGCTGCGGATATCGCACGATGACATTGCGAAACCCGATCGTCTCGCCCGAATGCCACACGGTTTCGCCGGTGATGCGCCAGCCGAATCCGTACGCCACTTCGGCATCGTCGGTGGGCGTGGCCATGGCAAACATCATGCGGCGCGACGCATCGCTCAACACGCGGCTGTCGTACAGCGCGGCGTCCCATTTCGCCAGATCGTCGATCGACGAATAGAGACCGCCATCACCTAGCACCGCGCTGGTCGTGCTCTGGTCGGTGCGTGTCCACGCACCGTCGATTTCGCTGTAGCCGAACGCGCGGTTTGCGATGGACGGGCCTCCCTGCACGTAAGCCAGCGTATCGCGCATCTCCAGCGGCAGAAAAATGTTCTCACGCAGGTATGCCTGGAAACTGCGCCCCGATGCCCGCTCGACGATCAATGCAAGCAATGCGTAACCGCTGTTGCTGTAACGATAGCTGGCGCCTGGCGGGAAATAGTTTCTGCCCTGTGTTTCAAGAAGCCGCAACACGTCCGCATCGCGCAGCTGTCCGGTCGCGGCCTCCGGCATGACGTCTTCGTAATCGATCAATCCCGATGTATGCGTGAGCAGATGGCGCAGCGTAACTGCATCGACTGCCGCGGGTAGCGAAGGGAGCCATTCGCGCAGAGGATCGTTCAACGCCAGGCGTCCATCTTCGGCAAGCAGCAGGATGGCTGCAGCAGTGAACTGCTTGGTGATCGATGCCAGCCTGTAATTGGTTTTTGGAATCGCCTGTGTATTGTTTTCGACATCCGCCAGACCGTAACTGCTTCGTACGACTGCGACGCCATCCTTGACCACCAGGACCGACGCGCCCGGTACCCCGCCGTCGTACTGGTGCATGAGTTTGTCGATGGCAGGTTGTTGCATCACGTTCCCTTTGGACGTACAGCCAGCGAGCGTCAGCACCGACGTCAGCAGGATTGCGAAAGCCCTCCCTTTCAAGGGAAGGATTGAAGGGTCACGGCGTTGAAGATCGTCGCCGGCGTGGCTGTTCGTGCCCAAGAGGACTTCCTTCGGGGCGCATGAGTGGCTTCAGCCGCGAGCTCTTGCATTCCGATCAAGCGCTCGCGGCTGCATTCGCTCCTACGAAGGGCGCAGCCATGTGAGCTTGAACGCCGCCTCGTCACCGCACGGGCACATCAAAAGATACTGCTGGCGACGGCTCCGGCTTCAACGTGTAATGCCACCACTCAAGCGGGTAATTGCTGAAACCGTGACGCGCCATGGCCGCGAGCAGGCGGTTCCGATTCGCGCGCTGCTGCGGCGTTGCCAGCGACGAATCGGTGTTTGCGCGAACGTCGAAGAAATCGAACTGCGTTCCCATGTCCAGCGGCTCGCACAACGCGTTCCTGGCATCGCATTGCAGCAAGGTCAGGTCCAGCGTCGCGCCACGGCTGTGGCCCGATGTCGACGAGATGTATTCGCCCATCAGCTTGCGCTTGTCGAGGTTCGGGTAGTACGCCGGCTTCGTGCGCTGGTCTTGCAAGTCTTCCGACCAGCGCACGAAATGCAGCACCGCGCGACGTGGGCGGTAACAGTCGAAAATTTTCAGACGCAGGTTCTGGCTGCGTAGCTCGTGTTCGACGCGCGCAAGCGCTTCCGCTGCGGGCGTCAGGAGATAGCACTTGGGCGCTTCGTAGCCGTCGACGGTCGTGCCGACGAAGTTGTCTGCTGACGCGTAACGGATGTCCAGAGCCATGTCGGGCACCAGCGTCTGAATGTCGGTCAAGCCAGCTTGTTGCGGAGTACGTGCCGGAGAGATCGCCGGGCCGGCGGGAAAGGAGGACGCGCAGCCTGCCAGCGCAAGCACGCACGGCACGATGACTGCGATCATTCCGCGATGGAAAATGTATTTCGCTGGAAATTTCATGCTTTTTTGCTCGTCATCTACAGCCGCAGGCTGGTCGTGACGGCAACATTCACTGACAGTCGCGAGTACGGGTGAACGACAGGTCTTCATAGTCGTAACTGAAATCAGCCTCCGGATCGACCTTGCTCATCTTCAACGTCACTGGCGCATCGTTGCCTGCTGCTGCGAATGCCAACCAGGCCTCCGCATCGATGCTCACGTCTTGCCAGTCCACCAGCAGGCGCTCGCCGCTGCGCATCACCTCGCCCGTGAGCATCGGCGATTTCATGGAAGTGAAACGCACCTTGTTCCCTGCACCGCACACCGATACCTCACCAAACCACCGATCGTTGTAAACGCCCAGCCATTGCTTGATTTCACTTGATGTCACCATTTGTCTCGCTGCGGTCACAGCAGCCGGCGGCCTAACACCGTTCGCTTGCCTTTCTGCAGCCAACGCATCCGCATAAAACGAAACCGACCGTTTCTGTTCCGGTGCGGTGAAATGCTTGACCAGTGCCTGGTTGAGCACCGTGCGCGCCTCGTCGGCATTGGCGTTGATCAGGATCACAAAACCCGTGTTTTTCTGCGGCAGCAGCGTCACTGCCGAATACATGCCGGACAGCGTGCCGGTATGCGACACCTTCGACGTGCCGTCCACATCGGTCAGTCGCCAGCCGTAGCCATAGGCGCTGAAATGACTGTCGTCCCAGACGCGCATGCGTTTGGATAACGGCATCGGCATGTGCGCAGCCCACAATGCTTCGCGTTGCACCGCCGACAGCCATGGCTTGCCGTCCTGCAGGCCTTCGCGCTCGGGCGCGAGCCACATCTTCACCCACGTCAGCATGTCGTCGAGACTGCAGCGGATGCCGCCCGCGGCCGCCATCGGAATCGCGGGAATGGTTTCGCCGTCGGCGCGCGTGACGACGCTGCGCCCATCCGAACGACGATGCGGCTGCGCGACGTTGCCGATGTCGTCGCGGCGCCATGCGCCCACCTGGCAACGCGTCATCTTCAACGGAACGAACAATTCCCTGCGCACGAGGTCTTCGTAGGAAATGCCCGCCGCCGCCGCCGCGACTTCACCAGCGACGATGTACAGCGTGTTGTCGTAGGCATAGCGCGAGCGAAAGCTGTACAGCGGTTTGAGATGGCGAAGTCCACGGACAACGTCATCGCGCGTGAACAGGTTCGGCTCCGGCCACAACATCAGGTCGCCCGCACCCGCGCCCATGCCACTGTTGTGGATCAGCAGGTCGCGCACCTGCATCTCGCGCGTGACCCACGCGTCGTGCATCTTGAAATCAGGCAGATGTTTGACGACAGGATCGTCCCATTTCAATTTCCCCGCATCGACCAGCCGTGCAAGCACCGCGCCCGTCATCGCCTTGCTGTTGGAGGCGATCTTGAACAGCGTATTGGAATCAATTTTCTTTCCGCTGCCTGCGACAAGTTCGCCGGCAGTGCGCCGGTAGATGACCTCGCCGTTCTCGATCACTCCGACGGCGATGCCCGCGAGCTGATAGCGCTGCATGGTGTCGTCGACCAGTGCGTCAAACGCTGATTGACCGTACACCGCACCGCTGCCGATCAGCATCAGGAAAAGCGCGAACAGGCGATAGCCAGACCTCATGTGCATCCGATGAAAAAGAAAGGCGCGGCCCGCAAACCCGCCGGACCGCGCCAATCGGGGGAGGGTCAGAAGTTCCAGGTCACTACGAGCTGCGCGTAACGCGGCGACTGCCAGCGGGTTCCCGTACCGAATTCAGGTCGGCGCACGCCGGGGTTGCTTTCGTACCGGGCGACGACATTGATCACTTCCTGATCGTTGAGCAAGTTGAAGACCGACAGGCGCGCCTTCAGGTCCACACCGTCGACGGGCAATGTCCAGGTGACATTGGCACCAAGGTTGTAGGTCCATGGCAGACGGCCGAAGCCCCCACGGGGGGTGAACTCGTATTCGCGCAGGTTGAACGGACCGGCACAGTTCTTCACGCACAGATAGCTCGAGCCGCCGCCCGAACCGATGGTAGTGAAGCTTGCCGCCGCCCGGGCGTCATTCGGCCAAGTCACGCCGAACGCGGTGAGCGGCCCGCCGGACTGCGCGGCCAAGGTTCCACCGAAGGACCACACCTCGCTCAGTTCATAACTGCCACGCAGTTTGATCTGGTGGCGACGGTCGTTGA
>JALYOU010000207.1 GCA_030856725.1 Pseudomonadota bacterium | reverse complement strand
AGATCGGTGTAATGAATCACCAGCCGCCCTTTGTTGCCGCGGCCGTGCTGCACAACGACGCGCGTGCCCAGCGTTTCCCCGAGTTCGCGTTCGAGCGTGGCGATGTCGGCGTGCGGTTCGGTCTTGCTGCCGTTTTTCTTCTTGATCGTCGCCGGCACCTTGCCGGATGAGAACTGCTGCGCGCGGTGTTCGACTTCGCGCACCGACCAGCCCAGTTCGGCGGCATCGGACGCCAGTCGGCTGGCGAGGTCCGGGGCAAGCGTCAGCAGCGCGCGCGTGGCCCATTTCCAGGCGGCCGGCTTCCAGCAATGCGCGGATCGCTGGCGGCAGTTCCAGCAGGCGCAGCAGGTTGGACACCGATGCGCGCGAGCGGCCAACGGTCTCGGCGGCCTGCGCGTGGGTGAGATCGAATTCCTCGATCAGGCGCTGCAGCGCCTGCGCTTCCTCCAACGGATTGAGATCTTCGCGCTGGATGTTCTCGATCAGCGCCATCGCCACCACGGTGCGGTCATCGACCTCGCGCACCACCACCGGAATGTCGCTCAGACCCACCTGCTGCGAGGCGCGCCAGCGGCGTTCGCCGGCGATGATTTCGTAGCGGTTGCCCGCGATCTCGCGCACCACGATCGGCTGGATCACGCCCTGCGCGCGGATGGATTCGGCCAGTTCGCCCAGCCTGACGGGATCCATGGTCGTGCGCGGCTGATACTTGCCGGGCTGCAACTGGTCCATCGGCAACGAGCGCAAGGTGTCGCTGGGCTGCGCTTCGAGCACAGGCGCCCGCGCGGCGGCCTTGGGACCGAGCAAAGCTTCGAGGCCGCGACCGAGGCCGCGTTTTTTCCCAGCGGTCATGCGCCGCCCTCCGCGACGCGTTGCGTCATGACATTCGCCTTCTGGGTCTTGTTGTTGTGGGCATCGCGCTCTTGCTGGCGGCGCAGCACTTCACCGGCCAACCCGAGGTACGCCACGCTGCCGCGCGACGCCTTGTCGTAGCCGACGATGCTCTGCCCATGGCTCGGCGCTTCGGCCAAGCGCACGTTGCGCGGCACGATGGTGCGGAATACCTTGTCGCCGAAGTGCTGCACCAGTTCGGCGGACACGGCGTTGGCGAGGTTGTTGCGCACGTCGAACATCGTACGCAGCACGCCTTCGATTTCCAGCGCGGGATTGAGTCTGCCTTTCAGCGCATCGATGGTCTGCAGCAGCGAGGTCAGGCCTTCCAGTGCGTAGTATTCGCACTGCATCGGCACCAGCACCGAGTCGGCGGCGGTCAGCGCGTTCAACGTGAGCAGCGACAACGCCGGTGGACAGTCGACGATGATGAAATCGTAGCGGTCGCGCAACGGATCCAGCGCGTTCTTCAGGCGCTGCTCACGGCCCTGCGCATCCATCAATTCGATTTCGGCGGCAGTGAGGTCGTTGTTGCCGGGCAACAGGTCGAAACCTTCGGCGGTGGTGACGATGACTGTCGTTGGGTCGGTCTCGTCCAGCAGAACATCGCAACTCGACGCGGCCAACTCGCGCTTGTCCACGCCACTCCCCATCGTCGCGTTGCCCTGCGCATCGAGATCGACCAGCAGCACGCGCTTGGGCGTGCGCGCGAGCGCGGCGGCCAGGTTGACCGCGGTGGTCGTCTTGCCGACGCCGCCTTTCTGGTTGGCAATAGCGATGATGCGGGCCATGCGGCGCGTGGTGTCCTCGGCGGGAGATTTCCGGCACGAACGACCGGAGGGGGATTATGCCGCGCCGGGGGGAGCAACGCCTGCACGATGGGGTTAACGCGCCGCAAAGCCGAGCTATCGTCGCCGTGGGGCAGGTATCGACTGGCGGCTCTTGTCCCATGAATGCGGCTTTTGTTACGGCCGATTGCTTTTGATGGCTTTCGAAGGACAAGCCGCGGGTCGAGGCCCGCGCTATGCCCGACCCACCACGACGAGGTGCCGTTCCGCATGCAAGCCGGGCACGTGCAGCGGATGCATGGCCGTGACGCGCCAACCGTCCGGCAACGCGTCGATCTCATCCTGCGGGTGCGCGCCCTTCATGGCGAGCAGGACGCCGTCCGGTTTGAGCAGATGGCCGCCAACCTCGACGATCCCGCGCAGCGTCGCCAGCGCGCGCGCGGTGATGTAGTCGTATTTCCCCGGCTCATCCAGCGCCTCGGCGCGCGATTCGGCGACGCGCGCGTTATCCAGCCCGAGCACGCGCACCGCTTCACGCATGAAGCGCGCTTTTTTGCCATTGGATTCGACCAATGTGACCTGCAGCGCGGGTTGCGCGATGGCCAGGGGAATTCCTGGCAGGCCGGCGCCGCTGCCGAGATCGGCCAACGCCCCGGACGCTGCATGCGCATGCATCGCCAGCGAATCGAGCAGGTGCTTGTCCACCATCTCGCGCGGATCGCGGATGGCGGTGAGGTTGTAGGAGTTGTTCCAGCGGACCAGCAATGCGAGGTAGGCGAGCAATGGAGGCGCGAGCGCGGAAGCGTCGAGACCGAGTGTGGTGAGGCCGGTATCGAGGGTGTGGCGGAGGTCGGCGGGAAATTCTGAGGTCATGCGGGAAGTATGCGGCTCACGCTCAGGACAGAGGACGGAGGCTGTCGGCCAGTACACCGCGACCTCTCAGGAAGCTCCCTCACCCGCCCGCGGTTGCTAACGAGATCGGAAAGTCAGCGGGGGCCCTTCTCCCGAGGGGAGAAGGAAACAGCCTCTTTTTTTTGATTTTTTTCTCGAAGCAATGAAGGGATCAGAGAGTTCGCAAACCCGAAGGGCGGCGCACAGGATGTGCGACGTTTTCCGACCGAGGCAGGATGCCGAGTCGGAAAATAACTGGGGAACTCTAAGCAACGGGTTGTGGACTTTGCCAAGAGGGCATTTCTTTGGTGACTTTCTTTGTGCCAGCAAAGAAAGTTACCCGCGCTTTAGCGCGGAAGCTTTTGAGCTTCCATACATGAAGCTTGCGAATGAATGACCAGCCTTCGGCTGTTGTAAAGCGCTGCGCACTTATAAAGCTAGCGGCTGAAGCCGCTCCTGCGAAAGCAGTCAGGACGCGCTATGCATGGCCGCCTGCGCCGCCTGCTGGTCCGCGTGGTACGACGACCTCACCAGCGGCCCCGAAGCGACATGCGTGAAGCCCAGCGCCATGCCGAACTCCTCCAATGCCTTGAACTCATCCGGCGTCCAGTAACGCAATACCGGATGGTGATGCGCCGTCGGCTGCAGGTACTGACCGATGGTGATCATCTCGACATCGTGCGCGCGCAGGTCGCGCAGCGTGCCCTGCACCTGTTCCATGGTTTCGCCGAGACCCAGCATGATCCCGGACTTGGTCGGCACATGCGGATGTTGTGCCTTGAACTTCTGCAGCAGCGTCAGCGACCACTGGTAATCCGCGCCCGGCCGTACGTTCGTGTACAGGTCCGGCACCGTTTCGACATTGTGGTTGAACACGTCAGGTGGATTGGTCGCGAGGATTTCCAGCGCACGTTCCATGCGCCCCTTGCCGCGGAAATCCGGCGTCAGGATTTCGATGCGCGTCTTGGGGCTGGCCGCGCGGATCTTGGCAATGCAATCGACGAAATGTTGTGCACCGCCGTCGCGCAGGTCGTCGCGGTCGACGCTGGTGACGACCACGTAATTGAGGCCCATGTCGGCAATGGTGTTGGCGAGGTTCTGCGGCTCGCTGGCGTCAGGCGGCTTGGGCCGGCCGTGGGCGACATCGCAGAAGCTGCAGCGGCGCGTGCAGACCTCACCGAGGATCATGAAGGTCGCCGTTCCGTGGCCGAAGCATTCGTGGATGTTCGGGCAGCTGGCTTCCTCGCACACCGTCACCAGCCGGTTCTCGCGCAGCTTCGCCTTCAGCAGCGCCACAGAATTGCCGGATGGAATCCGCACGCGGATCCAAGCCGGCTTGCGCAATACCGGCGCATCGGCGAACTGCACCGGGCTGCGGCCGATCTTGTCGTTGCCGAGCTGTTTCGCACCCGGTTGGAGCAGACCCGGCTGCAAAAGGTTTGGCGGCGTATCAAGCGCGGCATTGCCGATCACTTGCAGGGGAATGGTCTTGGCGGCGGTCATGGAAGTCTTCAGGTCTAGCGGCTTTAAAGTCAGGCGGCCTGTGGCGCGAGGGATACGAAATCGAGCGGATCAGCGGTTTGCAGTGTCAGGCCGAACTGTCGTGCAAGGTGGTCAAGCAACAACGGCTTGACCGCATCGAGGCCGGTCGGGCCGCCCAATTCTAACAAAGCAGTCACTTCCAGCCCCGCGTATCCGCAGGGATTGATGCGATGGAACGGTGCAAGGTCCATCGCGATGTTGAAGGCCAGCCCGTGGAAGGTGCAGCCCCGGCGCACGCGGATGCCGAGCGCCGCGATCTTGGCATCGCCTACGTACACGCCGGGCGCGCCCTCGCGCCGCACGGCCACGATGTTCCAGTCGGCCAGCGTGTCGATGATCGCCTGCTCCAGCTTGCACACATAGTCGCGCACGCCGATCTTCAGCCGCTTGAGGTCGAGCAGCGGGTACACGACGATCTGTCCCGGCCCGTGGTACGTGACCTGCCCGCCGCGATCGACATGCACGACGGGAATATCGCCGGGCGAGAGCAGGTGCTCAGGTTTGCCGGCCTGACCGATTGTGAAGACCGGATCGTGTTCGACTACCCACAACTCGTCCGGCGTGTCGTCACTGCGCGCATCGGTGAAGCGCTGCATCGCACGCCACACCGGTTCGTACGGCTGGCGGCCAAGGTCGCGGACGATGGTGTCGACGGAATGGCTGGATCGCATGCGGCGAATTGTAGAGTCACTGCATCGCGCCGCAGCGAACGCTCAAAGAATCGGCGCCAACCCCGCCCCGAAGGCGGTAAAGATTTTCGTGCTCAGCCAGCGGAACCCGATGTCCACCTCCGGAAAATCTCCGACTGGGACATGGCATTCGCGAAAACGTGGATCAGTGGGACGCAGCGGTTGCGGACAGTGTGGGCCGGGTTTGAATTCGTAGCTGGTCGCATAACTCACCGGCCACAGGTCGAAGATCGGCAGCGTTTCGGAAATCTTGGCCAGCGAATATTCCAGGCCTGAAAACACCGGCAGTTTGTCGCGGCGCGCGATGACCCAGGAATTGGCCGGCGCGATGTCTCGCCGGATGCTCGCGGCCAACGCCTGCGCGAAGACCGCATCGTCGATCACGACCGCATTCTCGGTGTTGTAACGGTCGCCACGGGGGTCGAAGTTGTGCGTACCGACCACGCCGATGCGCTCGTCGACCACCAGCGACTTGGCGTGCATGCCGATGCGCACGCCGGCGCGCTTGAGCCGCACCGGATCGTTGATGTTGCGGCCGAAATAGCGGCTGGCGATGTATTCGCGCCGGAACGACTGGTCGCGCTGCGCGCGACTCGGCGCGGACACCAATGCTGGGTCTTCCGAGTAAGACGTCAGCGGCGCGACCGACGGCGGCAGGTCCGCGCCGGTAGCGGCCAGGTCGACCGGCGCCGCGGTCGGATACGGTTTGTATTCGTAGATCTCGAACCCCAAGTCGCGCAGGTAGCGGCGCTTGTACTTGTGCGCCAGCGCGTAAGTGATGAAGGAATCGGTCGAGGCCAGGCTGTTGGTGGAAATCACCACGCGCGGCGGCGACTCGCGCGCCTGCAGGTCGCGGAACAGTTGCTGCGCGGGTCGCGACAACACCAGATATGGCGTCTGCAGCAACACTTCGTTCCGCGCCGATTCGATCAAACCCTGCAACACCGGCGTCGAAGGCGCAGCGGCGCGCGCGACGGCACGCTCGCGGCGGTGTTTCTGCGGCAGATCGGCGATGAAGATCGCGCGGCTGATAGGCATTGCGGGCGTCACCAGTTCCGAAGACACCAGCGCGGTATCGTCGGCATCGCGCTGCATCGACGCGGCGCGCTGCGGCTGTTCGTACCGCACCGGCGGCAGCACGGGCACACCCTTGCGCAGCAGCCGCCGGCCCACATCCGACAGGGTTTCCACCGGCCGGCTACGTGGCGACACCCAGAACGCATCGAAGTTGTCGCGCATCTCATCCGCCACCGGTCCAGCCACCAGCAGGTCGCGGTCGCGGAAATTGAATTCGGGATCCCAGTCGTAATAGTCGTTCTGGTAATTGCGGCCGCCGACGATTCCGATGTCGTCGTCGACCAGCAGCAGCTTGCTGTGCATGCGCCGGTTGAGCTGGCGGAAGCAGCACGCGGCGGCCAGCAGGTATTGCGGATAACTCAGCCGCGCGCGGCCGAGCACCGGGTTGTAGATGCGGATCGAGAAATTGACGTGCGCGCCGGTCAGCGCGGCCAGCGTGTCGACTTCTTTCAATGCGGACAGCTGGTCGAGCAGCACGCGCACGCGCACGCCGCGCTTGGCCGCCTTCATCAGTTCATCGAGCATCAGCCGGCCGGCGTCGTCTTCGTCGAAGATGTAGGTCTGCAGTTCGATGCTGTTGCGCGCGCTGCGCAACAGGTTGACGCGTGCGAGCAATGCGTCGGTGCCTTCGTCGAGGATCACGGCGTAGTGCCGCGGTGTTCGCGGCGCCGACTCTGCGAGTGCCTTGTCGCCGAGTTCGCGCAGGGGCGATTCCGCGGCGCAGTGCCGTGCGTCGTTGGCCGCGCAATCGATGCGTGTCGAACGTGAGGCCTCGACGATTGCAGCCGCGCGTGCGCGCTGGGCACTGGATAGTGTCATGCAACCACTCGACAGCAACGCAAGAGCAACCAGCAGCAGGACGCGCGACAGTGTCATCGCGTCCCGCTTCATGCCTCGTCCTGCGGCCGCAACCGCACGTTCAAGGTGAAGCGAACACGGTTGCGCAGCAGATAGCCATAGGCGTCCATGCCGTAATCCTCGCGTCGCACGCTGCCGCGCGCCACCACGTCGCAGGCGTGCAATGGCCGCGCACAGGTGGCCGCTGCGACCACGAACACCTCGCGCCGGCTGACGCCCCGCAAGGTGAGCATGCCCGCAAGATCCCCGCCGTCGTGCAGCAGCGAGGCGGGATACGGGTCGGATACGAATTCAATGGCGGGGTGACGCGTGGCGTCGAAAAATTTCTCGCTACGACTAAAGTCGGTGTAACGCCGGTTGCCGATGATCTCGACCGCGCGGGTGTCCAGCTGCAGCCTGACCTGCTGTCGCGCATCGGACAGCGTCTCGACCTCACCCGCGTAACGCGGAAAACGGCCCTGCACGGTCTGCCCGAAGCGCGTCTGCAGACTGAACCCGAAACGCGAATGTGCGCTGTCGATCTCGTTGGCTCCTGCCGCCGCTGCGCACACCAGCAGCATTGCGAGACAAACGGGCGAGGCCCGACGCAGCATGTGGCGGCTTACGGCCACCAGAACGCAGACAGCTGCGCGATGCCCGGTTCGATGCTGGCATCGACCGGCAGGGTCAG
>JALYOU010000091.1 GCA_030856725.1 Pseudomonadota bacterium | reverse complement strand
GCCATCAAGTTCGGCCGCACGCAGCGCCGCGCCGCCGCCATTGGAGATGCCGACGGCAATCACGCGCGTGTTGTCGAACGTGAAAGGCGCTGCATTGGGCAGCGCGGTGTTCAACGATTGCAAGGCGAACTCGGCTGCCTGCCTGACGTGGCGCCCCCAATCCGCTTCAGGGTTGTCCTGTGAATGGGCGTGCTTGAAGGCGATGCCGGAACCCGATGCTGCATCCGGCGCAAATGCGGGCGACGGATCGCGCGCGGCCGTGGTGCCATCGGCCGTGACGCCGACCTGCCCATCCAGATCGAAATAATCCGAGCCCGCGCCTTTGTCGGTGTATGCAACCGCACACCCTTTCGGCAGGCCCCATGCGCCCGCCACGGCGATCGCACCGTAGATGCCGCGCGAACCCGATGACGCTGTTACCACGATGCATCGTTTGCCCGCATCGAAGGCATCCGGCAACTGCAACAACACGCGATGCGGGTGTTTCGCGTCGGGCAACTGCGCGTACGCGTGGAATTCTCGCCCGGGCACGGCGACGGTGCTGCCATACAACGTGCCGTAGCCCCCGCCCGGCGCGAGATCGGCAATGCCGCGCCAGTTGGCCCACAACGCGCGGCGGCGCAATTCGGCAGCCGTGGGATGTTTGGCATCGGCAAACGCGGGCGGGGCCATGGCACGCAAACCGTCGAGGCCCAGTCCGCCCGTCAGCAGGTCGTCGTTGCCTCGATGTTCGCTGATGCGCTGTGTGGTGAACATGGTCGATGATCCGGTCATCCCACGCGGCGCGTGGCCCGCGCAGGCGGTGAGCACGGCGGCGACCGCGCAGGCGGCAAGGGCGTACAGGGGCAACGGGGAATACCGGGGTGTTCGCATGTGGCGACAATACCCAAGCCCGCCCGCACCGTCATCGTACCTTCGTACCAGTCTGCGGCCCGGCGGTTCCTGTTACGGTGATTCAATCCGACACATTGATCTGTCGATAGTCCATGCGCGGACTGACCGGGTACGGTCTGACTGATGCTTGACACGCACTGACTGGAATCTGATTCGCACCATGCCCACGCTGCTCATCGCCGACGACCACCCGCTGTTCCGCGCCGCGTTGAAACAGGCGGCGGCCGATGCCGTGGCCGACCTGCACGTGCGCGAGGCCGGATCGCTGGAAGGCGTGCTCGCCATACTCGATGGCGAACCGGGAATCGACCTCGTGCTGCTGGACCTTCACATGCCCGGCAATCACGGACTGGCGGGATTGGCGGCGATCCGCGCGCAGCATCCGGGCGTGGCGGTCATTGTCGTGTCCGCCAACGACGACCCGCGCGTGATCCGCCGCGCGCTCGATCATGGCGCAGCGGGTTATTTGCCGAAGAACTCCGGCCTGGACGAGTTGCGCGATGCGATCCGCCGCGTGCTGGCCTGCGAACAATGGCTGCCGGCATCGCTGCGCGCAACGGTCACGCGCGCGCAATCTTCCACGCACGACAGCGAACTCGCCGCGAAACTGGCCAGCCTGTCCCCGCAACAGTTCCGCGTGCTGGTGCTGGTCGCGGAGGGCCTGTTGAACAAGCAGATCGCCGATCGGCTGGACGTGCAGGAACGCACGGTCAAGGCGCATCTCAGCGCGATCTTCGACAGGCTTGGGGTGAAGAACCGGACGCAGGCGGGGGTGGTGTTACGGGAGTTGGAGTTGAGTGATCCGTCGCGGCGGCTTGAAGGTTGATGGTTGCGGACGCGTTACTGACATTTTCAAGAAAGTCAAAAAGCTTCCGCCTTTGGCGGGTAACTTTCTTTGCTGGCACAAAGAAAGTCACCAAAGAAAATGCCTTCTTGGCAAAGTCCACAACCCTCGGCTTAGGTTGACCAGTTATTTTCCGACTCGGCATCCTGCCTCGGTCGGAAAACGGCGCACGTCCTGTGCGCCGCCCTTCGGGTCTCCGATTGGATCGATGATTCATTGCTCTCGAAGAGCACGCAAGAGCATGAATCTGAGCTATCCCTGTCCATTCTCAGGAGTCAGCGGTCGCTTTCTCGCATGGCGAACTTCCTGGTGACAAACGCTTCGAGTCAGCTATCTGTTCATCAGTAACGCTGTTGTGTGCGAGTGAATCTGCGATAGGAGCTGTAAACCCGAAGGGCGGCGCACAGGATGTGCGCCGTTTTCCGACCGAGGCAGGATGCCGAGTCGGAAAATAACTGGGGAGCTTCAAGCTGCGGGGTGTGGACTTTGCCAAGAAGGCATTTCTTTGGTTGACTTTCAAATAGCCACCACGATCGGCTGACCCCAGCCCCCTCGCCGGTTCGCTAGGGAGGAGCAAAAGAGCTCGCGGCTGAAGCCGCTCCTACGAAGAGCGGGCGGGTTGCGCCGACCGGCTCGCCAGCAACCGGTCCAGCACCGACTTCAACGCCAGCGGCTTGAGCGGTTTCGACAGCAGGGGCAGGCCCGCTTCCAGCACTGCCCGACGGACGGCTTCACCTTGATCCGCACTCAGGATCAACGTGGGCCGCGGGTCGTGCCATTGACCGAGGCGTTCGTGCAGGGCAACGCCGGTGTCGCCATCATCGAGATGGAAATCGAACAGCCACAGGTCGGCCGGCCGGTCCTTGATCGCACGGACCGCGCCGTGCGCGTGCGCGACGGCACTAACGCGACAGCCCCAGCCTTCGAGCATGCGCGCCAAAGCATCGAGCGCGATGGCATCGTTGTCCACGATCAGCACGTGCGCCGCCTGCAATCCGGATTGACCCGTGATGCCACGCGTGCGGGGCGCGACGCTTACGCGCGGCACCGACAGCGCGAAGATGCTCCCAGTCCCCACGCGGCTGCGCAGGTGAAGCGGTGCCTCGAGTAGGCGTGCAATACGGTCGGCAATCGCCAGTCCCAGGCCGAGCCCCTGCCCCGGTGCATTTTCGCCGCGCCTGAACTCTTCGAACAAAATGTGCTGCTCCGGTTCCGCAATGCCGGGCCCCGTGTCGTGCACTTCGATGCACACGTCATCGCCACTCCTGCGCACGCCGAGCAGGACGCCGCCACGCGATGTGTAGCGCACCGCATTGGCGAGGAAATTCTGCAATACGCGGCGCAGCAGCTGCGGATCGCTCTGTACCCACGCACTGGTCGGCACGTACCGGAATGCAAGGCCATGTTCAGCGGCAAGCGCCTGGAATTCCGACGCCAAGGGTTCCAGCACTTCGGCCAGCGGGAATGCGCGTGGCTGCGGAACCAGCCCGCCCGCTTCCAGTCGCGACATGTCCAGCAGGCCGGTCAGCAGGTCGGTGGTCGAATCGAGCGCGCCGCGGATCTGCGACACCGATTCGCGTTGCCTGCCGTCCTCCAGTTGCTGCGCCAGCGCATCGGTGAACAGGTGCGCTGCGTGTAACGGCTGCATCAGGTCGTGTCCTATGGCAGCAAGGAAACGGCTCTTGGCGTCGTTGGCGTGCTCAGCCTCATGCTTGGCGGCTTCGAGCAATGCGGTACGTTCGCCCACACGCTGCTCCAGCGTTTCATTGGCCTGCATGAGGCCTGCTTCGGCATGGCGGAATTCGGTGACGTCGGTGAATGTCGCCACGAAGCCACCGCCCGGCATCGGATTGCCACGAATCTCGACGATGCTGCCGTCGGGAAACACGCGTTCGGACAAGTGCGGCGTGCCCGCGCGCATGAAGGAGAGCCGCCGCTGCAGCGACGAGGCGATGTCGCCGTCGTGCGACACGCGCTCCAGCGCCCAGCGGCTCAAATCGGCGACGGGCGTTCCTACTTGCAACAGCGTCTCGGGAAAACCGAATAGTTCGACGTAGCGCCGGTTCCATGCCACCAGGCGCAGATCGGCATCGACAACGCTGATGCCCTGGCTCATGTTCTGCATCGCAGCTTCAAGCAGGCGCTGGTTGAAGCGCAGGTCCTGCGATGCCTCGCCAACGATAGCCGCGACGGTTTCCAGATCCGCGCCACTCTCGCGTCGCGCGGCATCAAGCAGCAGTCGCGCGGAAGCACTGCCGAGCACGGCGGCCAGTTCGTGTTCGAGCTTGGCCTCCAGGTCGCGTGGCACCGTGCCGTCGCGTGGTGCATCGCGCAGCAGTTCGTCAACGCGCTGCTCGGGCAGGAAGCGGCGCCCGGCGTTGCGCAGGGTACGTGCATCGAATCCGCGCGTGTCGCTGCGCCGTGGCGACTTCTGCAATGCGGCGAAGAACACGGTCGCCAGTGTGCCGGCGAAGAGGCTGCTGCCAACCGCGCGGCCGAGGCGGCTCCATCCGGTCAAACCGAAGAGTCCATCAGGCGCGAGCCACGCGAGCCGGAATGGCCCCGTGCCATGCCATCCCGGCACCACGCCGCGCGCTTCTGCAGCGACGGGTACCAGCAGTGCCCAGCACCAGAACGCGAACCCGACGACGATGCCCCACGTCACCGCGTGCGGCGGCGTCTGCGGTCGCCATACCGCGAAAGCCAGCGCGGGCGCGAGTGTCGCCAGTGCCGAAAACGACACCGCGCCGACGTCCGCCAGCGCATCATTGCCGGCGATCATCCGGCTGTATGCCCACGCCAACAGCATGATCATGACGATGCCCAAGCGTCGCAGCAGCAGCACGATGCCGCGCAGGTCGCCGCCGTCGCGTTGCAGCCACGCGCCCCGCAACAAGCCCGGCGCAAGCCAGTGATTACCGATCATCAGGCTCAGTGTCAGCGTGCTCACGACCACCATGCCCGTGGCCGCGCTCAAGCCGCCGAGGAATGCCAACAGCGCGAGGCCCTCGTTGCCCTGCGACAACGGCAATGCCAGCACGTACAAGTCCGAAGGCACGCCACTGCCGCCCAGCAACGCATCGCCGGCACGCGCCAGCGGTAGCAACGGCAATGCGATCAGCGCCAGGTACAGCGGAAACAACCAGCGCGCGGTGCGCACATGCGACTCGTCGCGGCATTCGACGACACCGACATGGAACTGGTGCGGCAGGGTGAACATCGCAAGCACGCCCAGCAGCACGAGCGGCATGAAGCCGTTGGTGGGTGTCGCAGGAACAGCCGCAGGCAATGTCGCAGCAGGCAACGCCTGCGCCGGCAAATCGATGCCGAACCACACGAATGCGCCCAGCGCCAGCATCGCGCCGAGTTTGAGCAGCGACTCGAATGCGAGGGCCAGCACCAATCCGCGGTTGTGCTCGGCCGCGTTGACCCGCCGCGTGCCGAACAGAATGGTGAACAGCGCCATCGCCAGTGCGACATACAAGGCGCCATCGCGCAGCGCAGGCAACGACGCGTCGCCGCCGCTGCGGGTCAGCAAGGCATAACTCATCGTCACGGCCTTGAGCTGCAGCGCGACATACGGGATGAGTCCGAGCGCGGCGACCAACGTTACGGTGGCGGCCAGCCACGAATCCTTGCCGAGCCGCGTTGCGATGAGGTCGGCGAGCGATGTGGCATTGGATGCGCGCGCCAACCGCACCAGCCGCACCATCGCCCACGCGGCGAACACGTAGAGGAGGATCGTGCCGACAAACGTGGGCGGCAGCGGCCATCCGTAACGCGCCGCCTGCGTGACGGTGCCGTAGAACGTCCATGATGTGCAGTAGACCGCGAGCGACAGGCCGTAGACGTACGGCCATTGTTTCGACAACACGTTGGGGTGGCGCTCGGCGTACAAGGCGACACCGAACAGGACGCCGAGCCAGAGCAATGCGGCGAGAACGACCACGGGGACGGTCAGCACGTCGGCATTACCGGCTGTTCAGTAGAGGATTGCATTCGCATCACGTTGGAAAGAATAACGCGATGCGCTCGTTGCCGATGGCCCGAAATCGTGCAAGCAACACCTCATGTAGGAGCGCCACCTTGGCGCGAGGAGCTTTACCGGTAATGCCCCATCGCGCCAAAGTGGCGCTCCTGCAGAACGTCAGAACTCGAAGCGCGCACTCAAGGTGTACTGCCGCGGCGGGCCGTAAAAGCCGGTGTAAGTACCGATGGCCTGGTTGAGGTTGTAACCCGTGGTGCGGTATTCCTTGTCTGCAAGGTTGGTGCCTTGCAGCGACAGCCGCCACGCGTCGTTGACCTGCCAGATCACGCCCGCATTGACCAGCCCGTAGCCATCCTCCGTGATCGGCGGACGTCCGAACGGCGCGACCGGTGGCCGACTGGCGCGCAGGATTTCCGTCGTTGCCACGACTTCGCTCTGGTACGCGTAACCGACCCGCGCCGACAGGTTGCCGCCGTTGCCGAGATCGGTGCGCCATTCCACGTTCAATGCGCCCGAGAACTTCGGGGCATTGGTGAATTCCTGTTCGTCGGCAATGTCGACGGTGCGGCGCACGGCCGGGTTGGTGTCGAAGTACAGGAATTCGTCGTACTTCGCATCCAGCCAGGCGAGGTTGCCGGAAATCAGCCAGTGTTCGCTCGGCAACCACTGGTATTCGAGCTCGAATCCATTGACCGTACCCGAGCCCGCATTGGTGAAGTCACCGAAGAACGTGCCGTCCGGAAGCGCGGTGAACACAGACAGCTGGATGTCCTTGTAGCGGTTGTGGAAGGCAGCAAGATTCAGGAACAGCGTCTGGTCCAGCAGCCCCATCTTGGTGCCGACCTCAAAGCTGTCGACCTGCTCGTCATCGAACGGCTCAGCCGAGCGGGGTGCGGCGGTGGCCTGCGCGCGAATGTTGTAACCGCCCGACTTGAAGCCGCGCGAAGCCAGCCCGTACACCATGATGTCCGGCGTGATCTGGTAATCGAGCGACACCTTCGGCGAGAAGTTCTTGAAATTGATGGCCTTGTCGAAGTTGGCGGCAACCACGCCATTGAGTCGCGTGAACGTGTCGTCGGTATAGCCCCGGTTGAGCACCACCGCATGCTTGTCCTCGTCGGTGTAGCGCGCGCCGACATCGAGCTTGAGTTTTTCCGTGATGTCGAAGGTCCAGTCGGCATAGACGGCGACGCTTTCGGTATAGACCACGCCCTGTGTGTCGCCGAACACCAGGTTGAAGAAGTTGTTGAGCACCTGGCCGCCCGCTTCCGCGTCGAATCCGTAGACGCCGAATACGCCGCGCATGCGGCCGCCGGCGTCGTAGTTCACCTGCAGCTCGTTGCTGACCTGTTCGTCGCTGTAGAACGCCTTGACGTCGGCGATCTTGTCGGGCGTGAGGTCGAAGTCGATATTGGTCTCGGTGTCGGATTCGCGCTTGGCCCAGACGTATTTGAAAGTCCAGTCGTCGTCCATGCGGTAGTTGGCGGTCATCGAGACACCGAGCATGTCCGTGTTGTTGATGTTGGGCATGCCGTTGCGCACGTCGTAACGATCGTCCAGCGGCAGGAACGGGCCGGTGGTGGGCGAGAAAATCGTGTCGAAGCGGTTCGCCTCGAGCATCTTCGCGCCGCGCACCCCGGACGTGTCGTCCATGTGATCGAAGGCGAACTGCAGGTCGAACGCATCGGTCACGTACGCGCCGACATTGAGGCGGAATGCGGTGATGTCCTTGTCGCTGACATCGTCGCCGGTAATGAGGTTTTCGCCGAAGCCATCGCGATGCAGATCGGCCACGGCGATGCGCGCACGTAGTGCATCGTTGCCGCCAAGACCGCCACCGACCGCCGCCTTGACGTCACGCTGGCCGTAATTGCCAATGGTGACTTGTCCATAGCCGCCAAAATTCGGCGACAGGCCGCGCGAGATGTACTTGATCGCGCCGCCGATGGTGTTCTTGCCGTACAGCGTGCCCTGCGGCCCGCGCAGGACTTCGACGCGCTCGACGTCGAACACGTCCAGCAAGGCACCCTGCGGACGCGCGATGTAGACATCGTCCAGGTACAAGCCCACGCCCGGATCCACGCCCCACAACGGATCGGACTGGCCGACGCCACGGATATAGGCAGTGATCGTGCTACTGGAACCGCGCGCGGCGTAGATGGTGAGGTTGGGCACCTGCGCGTCCAGATCGCTGAGATCCTCGACGTTGAGCTTGTCCAGCGTCTCGGCGGTGAACGCCGTGACCGCGACGGGCACTTCCTGCAGGGTTTCCTCGCGTTTGCGCGCGGTCACAGTGACGGTGTCCAACGTCCTGGCCGTGCTCGTGTCGCTCCCGGTGTCCTGCGCCCACGCAAGCGGCGACATCGCAATCGGCGACATCAGCACGCAACCGATCGCCAGGCTCAAAGTCTTGCGCTTCATTTTGTTCCCCTCTGCACGCAATGAAAGAAGGCGTCGTGGAAAACGAACGCCGTCCGATTGCCGCAAAGGCTAGGCCGTGAACGCAATTTTCACACTTGTACCTTCGGACAATGGGGCGGGCGCAACGCGTTGTCCACACTGCGCGTCCCGGAACGTCGCGGAGCGATGGATGTCCTTCCTGATCGTGCTGGCCGCCCTGTGTTTCCTGATGCTGGTGGCGTACCGCGGCTACAGCGTGATCTTGTTCGCGCCGATCGCCGCGCTTGGCGCGGTGCTGTTGACCGATCCGCAACTGGTCGCGCCGATGTTCACCGGCCTGTTCATGGACAAGATGGTGAGCTTCCTCAAACTGTATTTCCCGGTGTTCCTGCTGGGCGCGGTGTTCGGGAAGCTCATCGAGATCTCGGGCTTCTCGAAAGCGATCGTCGCGGCCACCATCCGCCTGGTCGGCCGCGGCCGCGCGATGCTGTCGATCGTGCTGGTCTGCGCGGTGCTCACCTACGGCGGCGTGTCGCTGTTCGTGGTGGTGTTTGCCGTATATCCATTCGCAGCGGAATTGTTTCGCCAAAGCGACATCC
>JALYOU010000048.1 GCA_030856725.1 Pseudomonadota bacterium | reverse complement strand
CTTTCTTCCTGACCTTGCCCGCGCCGCTGTCCGCGCTGGAAGCCTGGGACACCATGCTACCGACTGCGCAACGCATGGCCGAACTCCTCGATGGCGTCGTACTGGACGAGGAGCGCAACGCCCTCGGTCGCCAGCGCATCGCCCACATCCGCGACGACCTGCGCGCCTACGACCGCCAGCACGAAACGCCGCCGCTGACGCGCTCGCCGCGCTGGTGAAACGCTTTTTCCTTCTCCCTTCGGGAGAAGGTACCGAAGGCGGATGAGGGTGGGAGAACGACGCGTCATGAAACGTGCACTGCGACTTGACAGTCCGCGCCCTCATCCGGCGCTGCGCGCCACCTTCTCCCGGGGGAGAAGGGAGAAAAAGACGCAATCTGTGCAATAAACTTCAGGCGATGACATCCAAAGAAGCTACCCGCATCACCGAACTCCGGCGTCAGCTCGACGACGCCAACCACCGCTATCACGTCCTCGACGAGCCCACGATCACCGACGCCGATTACGACCGGCTCATGCGTGAACTCGAGGCGCTGGAAGCTGCACATCCCGAACTGATCGATTCCGATTCGCCAACGATGCGGGTCGGCAACGCGCCCTCGGCGAAATTCGCGCCTGTGCCTCATGCCACGCCGATGCTGTCGCTCGGCAACGCTTTCACGGAAGATGAGGTCAACGACTTCGTCGCGCGCATCACGCGCGAGACCGGCGACGTCGAACCTGTGTTTTCGGTCGAACCTAAACTCGATGGCCTTGCCATCAGCCTGCGTTACGAAAACGGCGCATTCCTACGTGGCGCAACCCGCGGCGATGGCGCGACCGGCGAGGACGTGACCCAGAACCTGCGCACCGTGCGTGCCATTCCCTTGCGCCTGCGCGGAAAGGCGCCACCGGTGATCGAAGTGCGCGGCGAGGTTTACATGCCCAAGGCAGCCTTCGAGCGCTACAACACCTGGGCGCGCGACAACGGTGAGAAAACCCTCGCAAATCCACGTAACGGGGCGGCTGGTTCATTGCGTCAGCTTGATCCGCGCGTGACGGCTAAGCGCCCCTTGAGTTTCTATGCGTATGCGCTGGGCGAAACCGAAGGCGCAAAACTACCGGCAACGCATTCGCAGACGCTGGCATGGCTGCGCGAACTCGGATTCCCTGTCGCGCCGGTGGCCGATGTCGCCGCCGGTGTCGACGGCCTGCTGGCTTACTACACGCGCATCGGCGAGCAACGCAGCGCTTTGTCTTACGACATCGATGGCGTTGTCTACAAACTGGATCGCTATGACCAGCAGCGCGCGATGGGATTCGTGTCGCGCGCCCCGCGCTGGGCGCTGGCGCACAAATATCCGGCGCAGGAAGAAATGACGATAGTCGAATCCATCGAAGTCAATGTCGGCCGTACCGGCGCGGTCACGCCGTGGGTGGCGATGACGCCGGTGCAGGTCGGCGGCGTGGTCGTCAGCCGCGCCACCCTGCACAACGCCGACCAGGTCGCGCGCCTGGACGTGCGCTTCGGCGATAGCATCATCGTGCGCCGCGCCGGCGACGTGATTCCGGAAGTGGTGCGCGTGATCGAGGACAAGCGACCGCTCGACAAGCGCCGCAAGCCGCTGCATCCGCCGTATGTCCTTCCGACCGAATGTCCGGATTGCGGCTCCGCGGTCGAGCGCGAAGAAGGCGAGGTCGTGGCCCGCTGCACCGGCGGTCTGGTGTGCCCCGCGCAGCGCATCCAGGCACTGTTTCATTTCGCTTCACGGCGCGCGATGGATATCGAAGGTCTGGGCGAGCGCCTGATCGGTGCATTGGTCGAATTCGGAAACGTGGGCACTGTCGCCGATCTATACACGCTGACGGTCGATGATTTCGTTGCCATGAAGCAACGCGCCGAAGAGGCTGGCGGCGTCATTCCAGAAACTGTTAAAGCCGGAAAAATCGCAAGCAAGTGGGCCGAAAATCTTATCGCCGCCATCGATCACAGCCGCGACAGCACACTCGAGCGCGTGCTGTATGCGCTGGGAATTCGCGACGTCGGCGAAAGTACGGCCAAGACGCTCGCACGCCATTTCGGCGCACTGGATCCGATCATGGCTGCGGATGAAGCGGCATTGACGGCAGTCAGCGACATCGGCCCCGTGGTCGCATCGCGTATCGCCCATTTCTTCGCCGAACCGCACAACCGCGATGTCATCGCTGCGCTTCGCGCCAATGGCGTGCATTGGAACGAAGGCGCCCCGCAACGCGCCACCGAAGGCCCGCTAGCTGGCATGACGGTGGTGTTGACCGGAGGACTGGAGGCGATGAGCCGCGACGAAGCAGGCACGAAGCTGGAAGCGCTGGGCGCGAAAGTGTCAGGCAGCGTGTCGAAGAAGACATCGTTCGTGGTTGCGGGCGAAGCGGCCGGTTCCAAGCTCACGAAAGCCAAGGAACTCGGCGTGGACATCTGGGACGAGGCGAAATTGCTCGCGTTCCTGGACAATCACGCATCATGAATTCCGCCCTTCGTCCCCCAAGGGGACTTCCTTCGGGGCGTAGGAGCGGCTTTAGCCGCGAGCTCTTGGGTGGATTCTCGCGCTCTGCCGTTGCGCATACGCAATTGCAAGAGCTCGCGGCTGAAGCCGCTCCTACGAAAAGCAAACCATGAACTGGCAACCAGCTGCAATGCTGGAAGCGCTGCACCTGCGCGCGCAACTCAACGCATTGATCCGCGACTTTTTCCGGCAACGCAATGTGCTCGAAGTCGAGACCCCACTCCTGTCGCAGGCCGGCAACACCGACCCCAACATCGCCTCGTTTTCGCTGGAATTTTCCGGCCGCACCGATGGTGCCCCGCGCACGCGATGGCTGCGCACGTCGCCGGAATTCGCGATGAAACGATTGCTGGCAGCCGGCGTTGGCGACTGCTACGAACTCGGTCGCGTCTTCCGCGATGGTGAAGCGGGCGGACGGCACAATCCCGAGTTCACCATGCTCGAGTGGTATCGCGTCGGCTGGAATCATCATCGGCTGATCGAAGAAGTCACGGCGTTGTTGGGCGCAGCGATGGCGATGGTGGATCGCGCGACGACGTTCGAGAAAATCAGTTATCGCGATCTGTATCACAGGCAACTCGGTATCGACTCGATGACGGCATCGGTGGACGAACTGAGGGAGGCACTCGGCGACGTCCGCATCGATCCTGCAGGCCTGACGCGTGACGACTGGCTCGATCTCCTCATGACGCATCGCATCCAGCCGGGTTTCCAGACGGACCACTTGACCGTGGTGCACGATTACCCGGCCTCGCAATCGGCGCTGGCGCGCATCCGTGCAGGCGATCCGCCTGTTGCGGAGCGTTTCGAGTGTTACCTGGGTCCTTTGGAACTCGCCAACGGCTATCACGAACTCACGGATGCGCACGAGCAGCGAAGGCGCTTCGAGCGCGATCGCGGCACGCGCGAGCAGCGCGGTGACGTGGTGCCGCCGATAGACGAACACCTGCTGGCCGCGCTGGAACAGGGTTTGCCGCCATGCGCGGGCGTGGCGCTCGGCATCGATCGCCTGCTGATGGCGATGCTGGGATCGCAAAGCATCGATGAGGTTCTCGCGTTCCCTTTCCCGCGTGCCTGAGGCTGGGTGATTGCCATTGCGTGACTCGCCATTGCAACCGCCACGGTTTCGTCCGGGGCGTTGATCTGAACTGTTAAACAATCGGGTGGACTGTTTTTCGGCGCCCGTTGATTTTTTTCGCCACCATTCATCTTCCACGTATACAGTCCTGCATTGCGGCACCCGGGGAGTACGTCATGCGCGCATTGGTCTTTTTCAT
>JALYOU010000203.1 GCA_030856725.1 Pseudomonadota bacterium | reverse complement strand
CGGCCGAGCGTGGTTGCGTCGATGGCATCGAGTTCTGCCAGCATCTTCTTGCTGAATTCCACATATTTCTGGCGTCCCACCGCACTCAAATCATCCACTTCGTTGTCGAACCGGTGGTCGCCGATCTGCGTGGCGCCCACAGGATTGAGTTGCAGCCAGCCGTCGAGCCAGCGTTTGGAGATGTCGGCGAACCGGGCATCGGCTTGCGCGGTGTCGGTTGCGGTCGTTGTGGCGGCCGTGCCATTTGTCGCAGCAGCAGGTGGCTCGGCTTTGCAGGCAGCGAGCGTGACAATGAGGATGGCGACGGCGAGGGCTGAGTAGCGCATGGTGTGGTCCTGTATGGATGTGGCGTTCAAAACATGCGTATCGACTGCGCGAGCTTCAATCAATACGCCGACAACCTTGAAGCATCCTTCGTGTGTGCCGCAATCAACTACCCAGTCGCTGGTATGGCCTGGTATGAATCGGACAGTCTAGGAGCTACAGCCACAGCCTGTCTCGACAGCGCATCACCCGCAAGCGCGGCCATACCATACAGCCGCGCAATCCTTGCCCACACCAGCGCAGCGATGACAAGTTGCGTCAGCAGCACAGCGACGACAAACCCGCCAGCACTTGCGCCATTGAACTGCAGCCGCAGCATGCCCAGCAACGCGGCCAAGCCGTAACCCGCAATCATCGTGCCCAGATACACGGCAAGCACGGCAATCGGCTGGCGCAGCAGTAGTTTGCAACCCCGCCACCAGGCACGGATTGCCGAGCGCAGGGTGGGGTCTGCGCCGAACCAGCCGCGTCCGACCTCGACCGAGGCGTGTATGAGCACGAACAGCGCGACCGCAGTCCAGAACATGATCCTGCCGATGCCTTCGACGTCGCTGGCCATGATCGCGGTGTCGGCTTTCTTTCCCGCCATTCCCATCAGCCCCGCGCCGATTCCAAGTGCAATGCCCAGTGGCAACACCGACCACAGCAAGGTGCGGAACATGCGGCCGTATTCGGCAAGCCCGCCCTGCAGCAGTTCACCGAATCCAAGGCGGCGGCCTGCGCGAATCGATGCGATCACCATGCCGTTGAGCCAGGGTGACAGCAGCAGCGTGACAACCGTCGCGAGAACCGCGCTGCCGCTGAGCCAGGCAACATGGTCGCCGAGTGAGAACAATCCCTCCAACAGCAACGGCAGGTTGCGGCCGCCGGCAATGTCGCCTGCGTGTATCGAATGTCCGAATTGTCCTTGCAGCCATCCGGTTGCCGGCAATGCGATCAGCAGCGTCGGCAGCAGCAGCATCAGCAACCACAACAGCAACAAGCGCCATTGCAACGCGGTGCCGAACGAATCCAGCAGCGCGCGCAGGCCCGAGGTCGAAGATGCAGTATGTCGGGAGGCGGCGTTCATAGGCTCACCAGCAAGGAGAAGAGGGTCTGCGCCAGTGCTGCGAAGTCGCTGCCCCATCTGCGCGCGGCGGAAGGATTGGATTCGAGCGTGCGGCTGTCGTCGAGCTTGTCGGCGTCCATGTAAATGCGGCGCTCGGGATCGAGCTGCGCGGACACCGCCTTGCTGCGCGTGGTCCAGCTGAAGCGTTGCCACGAACGATCAGCATCCACCTGCACGGTCCGGCTGCTGCCATCGGCAAACTTCACCTTAAGAGTTTGCGGCACGTTCGCACCTTTGCGGCGTACGACCACCGTGGTGCGATGCGGGAATGCGCTCAGGCCTTCCTTGGGTTTCGGATTCTTGTTGTCCCAGGTGTCGCGGAACTTCTTGACCGCGTCGTCGATGCTTGTGTTGGTGAGCTCTACGCGCTTGCCCTTGAACTGCATATAGCCGGGCTGCGGCAGGATTTCGTCGCTGGAGAATGACGTGATGCTGTCGTCGATCTTCTGCGAGCCGTAGACCTGCCACGCGAAGGCCTGTTCGACGGCGGCGCGTCGCCCGGTCCCTTCGGCCAGCGCCTCGCGGAAATCGGCGAAGCTGGGGTGGCGGAATTTCCAGCGCTGGTAATACAGTTTGAACGCGCGCTCCATCGCCGGCGTACCGACGCGGTCCTCGAGGTCGCGCAGCATGGTCGCAGTGCGCGAATACACCGTGCCGTAGCTGCCGCTGGAAAGGCGGTTCCACGCGTTCTCGCCAAGCGCATCGGCGGGGTCGTCGAGTTTCGCGCTGAGGCGTTCGGTATCGAACACCTTCAGCGAAATGTCGATGCCGAGCTTGCGCATCCATTCCCGCGACACGTGCAGGTCCTGCTTGCGCTCGCGCATCATGCGCTGATCCCAGTACTCGTTGACGCCCTCGTCGAGCGCAGGCTCCTCGAACTCGTTCGACGCGAGGATGCCGTAGAAGTAGCCGTGGCCGAACTCATGGATGGTGACGAAATCCAGCAGGTAGCGCTGCGGCGTGTCCGGTTCGACCTTGTCGAAACTCGATGCGGTGAAGAACGTCGGGTATTCCATGCCGCCGGCTTCGTCCGCGTTGAACGGCGGAATCACCACCGTCACCGTCGTGTACGGATATGGCCCGAGCGTGCGCGAGAAAAACGCGAGTGAATCGAGCGTGGCCTGCAATGCTGGCTGCGCATTGTTCTTGTATTCGGGGTGATACAGCACCTTGACCTGGACGCGCGGACTGCCGCGCCCCGTGTAGACGCCCTCCAGCGGCTTTGCGTAACGCTTGTCCGCTGTCCAAGCAAAATCGTGCACGTCGTGCTGCACGTAGCGATGCGTGACCTTGCCCGCGCGCTCGACAGGCGCTCCAGTTTCCTCACCGGTCGCGCCGACCGTGTAACCCTTCGGTACGGTCAGTTTGACGTCGTAGCTGCCGAAATCGGCGAAGAATTCGCTGTGGAGGTGGAACTCGTGCACGTTCCAGCGTGGCGCGGTGGCGCCGCGTTCGCCAGGCAGTTCCAGCACGCCGATCTTGGGAAACCACTGCGCGACGAGATGGAACGTGCCGTAGTAGCCGGTACGCGCGGAGACCCGAGGCAACTGGTTGAAGAAATCGATGTCGAGCGTGGTGCTCGCACCGGGCGCGACCGGTTGCGGAAGATCAAGACGCACCACGGTGCGATCCGTCGACGGGCCGCCATCGGGATGCACGAAACTCCAGCGCACCGGCTTGCCGCCTTGTCGCACGCGCTTCAGTTCGCTGTATCCCCAGTCGCCGTCTTCCACGTCCACGCCGCTGCGGAAACCGAAGCGAAGGTTGCGCTGCTCGGTCATGAACGTGCTGCCCGGGCCCTCGAACGCGTTGAGATACAGGTGCAGGTACACCGCGCACACCGGCTGGTTGCTGCGGTTGCGCCAGGTCAGTGCCTGCTTGCCGTGGATGGTGTGCTTGACCGGATCGAGCGTCGCGCTGATGTCGTACTTGACCACGCGGTCGGACAATGTCGCCGCGTTGTCGGGCCGCGGCCCACCCCATGCATTCTCCGCGCTGGGCACCGTCACGGCCGACGCATTGGCATCGGCGAAGGGAATGCGGGCGCACGTACCGGCGGGGGCGGATGGCGGGGCTGTCTGGGCGCTGGCGACGGTGTTGGCGACGGCCAACAGTCCGGCCAGCAACGGCGCCGTGATGCGGCGGCGCATGGCCTGTGGTAGCCGCCTGTCTGGCAGCGTCCTGGTTTGCATCGGTGTTTCCCCGGTCAGACGAAACCGCAAGCCTGCGGCAAACCATGGGCGCGGACAACCGTGACTGTCGTCGGATGCATGCCGCCGCGCCGCGGGTTATGGTGCGCCATTCCTCATCAGGAGCCCCGCCATGGTTCACGCAGGCAGCTGTCACTGCGGCAAGATCGCCTTCGATGTCGAAGCCGACATCGCCGATGTCATCGAGTGCAACTGTTCCATGTGCCGCCGGCGCGGCAGCCTGTTGACGTTCGTGCCGCGCGATACGCTGACACTGAAGACGCCCGAATCGGACGTGGGCACCTACACCTTCAACAAGCACGCGATCCAGCACCACTTCTGCGTCAAGTGCGGCATCGCCCCGTATGGCGAAGGTGTCGATCCGCGCAGCGGCGCGAAGATGGCGGCGATCAATGTGCGTTGCCTGCCCGACGTGGATCTCGACACGCTGAACATCAAGAAGGTGGACGGCGCGAAGTTCTGACCCGTAGATCGTAGGTTGGGTTAGCTACATCAATCCAGCGTTCTGCTCTTCGTAGGAGCGGCTCCAGGCGCGAGCTCTTCATCTCACATTCCCGACAAAACGCTCGCAGCTGAAGCCGCTCCTACGCCCCGAAGGAAGTTCCCTTGGGGGGACGAAAACAAGTCGTCAGATAATCCGCCGGCATAACGGTTTATCCTCCTTGGGTGACTTCTACAGGAGCAGTTCCATGCGATCGATCCTCCTCGTCCTGCTTGCAGGGCTGTCGTGGCCCGCATTCGCGGCCTGCCCGCCGGAAGGCCAGACCCGCGACTCCCTGCAGGCGCTGAAAGTCCTGAAATACACGGTTCCTGACGCGGCCGAGCGGCAGACGCTCGCGCTAGGCTTGGTCGATTGCCTAGGCGATCCCGATCCGGTGCTGCGCGACGGCGTCGCCTATGAAGGACTGACGCAGTGGATGCGCGCCGGACAACTCGATGCTGACGGTTTGCGTGCGCTGCGTGATCGCCTGAATGCGATGCTCGCCGCGGAAGACGGCAACGGTTTCACGCGGCCGTTCGCCGCATTGACGCTGTCGGAAATCGTGCGCGCCGATCGCATCACGCCGTGGATGACACCGGAGGAACGCGCGACGATGGTCGAAACCGCAGCCGCCTATGTGGAATCGGTGCGCGATTATCGCGGCTTCGACGACACCGAAGGCTGGCGTCACGGCGTTGCGCACGGGGCCGATTGGTTGATGCAGCTGGCATTGAATCCGGCGCTGGACCGCGCGCAACTCGACCGCATGCTCGCGGCGGTGGCAAGTCAGGTCGTTCCGGAAACGCCCCACGCCTATGTGCACGGCGAACCGGGGCGGCTGGCCCGTCCCGTGTTGTATGCGGCGAAACGCGGCCTGCACAGCGTCGCAGAATGGCAAGCCTGGTTCACGGCCTTGGTGCCGAAGCTGGGTGAAGCAAAGCAGGCCTACAACGACAGCGCTTGGCTCGCGCGCCGCCATGACCTGATGGCGTTTCTGATGAGCGTGTACCTGGAAGCGGATCAAAGTGATGACGCACAGCTGAAGCAGTTGAAGCCGGCCGTGGTTGCAGCGTTGAAGACCGTGCCTTGATACGCCTTTCGTTGGAGCGGATTCAGCCCCGAGCTTTGGCCTAAGAGCTCGCGGCTGAAGCCGCTCCTACAAAAAGCAGCGAATCAGAATTCCCCTTCCTCCTCGATCTCAACCACCGCATCCAGATCGAACGCCAGCGCCTCCACTGCCTCGCGCACTTTGCGCGCCGTGGCGAGATTTGGCGCATTCACTTCGATCTCATGCGCATCGGGGCCGCGCGTGTCGTGCAGGCCGGCGGAACTCGAATCAGGATCGTCCATGCGTGGCATCAGGTCGGCCACTTCTTCCACGTGCTCGATGCCTTCCAGGCTCTGCAGCAGGTTCATCATCGCGCGGACAGTGTCGTCGCTGCCGGTCAAACGCAATCGCATCGTGGGCATGGGTGTTCTCTGCGTGGGGGATGTCCAAAGGCTAGGCATTCGCTGGCTAAAGCGGTGTGACGGCCGTGGTGGATGGCCACAAAGGATGCGATGAATGACCGGCTCAAAATGCTGGCGATCGCGAGCCTTTTAACCTGGTCCAGATACGCATGAGAGCCGGTCGAACCAGGAGGTGTGCGCCTGCAGACAAGACGACAAATAGTGTGCCAATTGCAGTAGGCAGTACTGCGCCAAACGTGAACGTCATGCCCAGGACAAACCCCAGCAAGTACTCCGCCCTGTATGCCGGCAAAAGCAGCGCAAGCAGGAACATGCCCCGGAACAGCAACGATGCAACCGTTTCATGGTCGTTTGTGAAAGATACCGACAGCAGGATGCCGAATAGAAGCGAACCAATGAACCCGGTAACGACACCCGTGGGAAATTTTGATGCTGTTCCTGTTCCACCGGAATGAAGCGCAATACGCTTCTGGATTCGACCGATGAGGTGCCAGGAAAGCGCAGGCAGCAGAAGCAGACCCAGCCAGTTGGAAATTTCAGGCAGATCGGAACGATTCAAGATGTGATGGCTGCGAACGCCACCATTGAAATATTCCCACGCCAGATGCGCCACTTCAGCAAGCATCACCAACGCGGTGAGATAAAGGCGCACGCGGGAAGGCTTGCTGTCAGCCATGTCGTATTCCCCGCGTATTCGATGCGCTTATTAAACCTGCCGATGTTCACGCAAGCGCGTGCCACTCGTAACAGGGAGAAGTGGCCTGAGGGACTAGCGCGTGAATTCGACTTACTTCACCGGCACCTTGCGTACCGGCAACGACACGTTGCACAAGTCGATGTGACCCGCGGGCACCTTGTACCAGTCATCGCGGCGGTTGCGGCGGGCTTCGACGGCGTCGGCGAAGGATGTGCTGTCAGTCTTCAATGCCTGCAATGCGACGCGCTCTTTCTTCGGCACATCAGATGCGAGACGGATCGACGTGATTGCCACCCGTTGTTCCTTTTTTTCGTAAAAGCCCAACGCACCGGTGCCGCGCGGTAGGACGGACAGCAGATCGATGCCCTGCACGACGCGGCCAACGAGGGTGATGTTGCGGTCGAGTTGGCGGGGGGATTGGCCGGTGACGACGTAAAGTTCGGTGCCGTTGCTGCTGTCGGCCGCGACGTCACGGCCGGCACCGACGGCGCCGTAGCAATGCGCGAGCCAGGCTTGATCTTTCTGCGGGTCGCGGGCGGCTGCGAAGCCGCTGGCGAAGCCGACTTCCCGTGCCCAACCATCGGCGTCGGGTAGG
>JALYOU010000028.1 GCA_030856725.1 Pseudomonadota bacterium | reverse complement strand
CGATCATGCCGCGCTGTCCGCCTGCTGCTGCAGCCGCATCACCGGCAAGCGCATGCAGTAAAGCGCCGCAGCAGGCCGCATCGAATGCTTCCAACCCTTGCGCGCGCAACGCAGCGATTACGCCAGTGAGCACGTCGCCCATGCCGCCGGACGCCATGCCGGGATTGCCGGCGGCGATGACGCATGGAATCTCGCCGGGCGAGGAAATGATCGTGCCCGCGCCTTTCAACACGACGGTGCAGTTGAATCTTTTAGCCAGGGCATCCGCAGCTGCGAAGCGGTCGTTCTGGATCTCCTGCGCGGAGAGATCCAGAAGCCGCGCGGTTTCGCCCGGATGCGGCGTCAGGATGGCGTCGTTCAACGCAAGGGGCGACTTGGCGAGCAGGTTCAATGCATCCGCGTCGATCACGAGAGGCTTGGCGGCTGCCATGACGCTTGAAAGCAAGGCCTGAGCCCACGCGCTGAGCCCGAGACCGGGGCCGATCGCAATGACGGTTGCAGCGTCCATTGCATGCTGCGCATCGTGGGAAGAATCAACGCCCGACACCATCGCTTCGGGACGACGCGACAGCACCGCTGCAGCATTCGAGGGATGCGTCGCGATGCTGACAAGCCCCGCCCCCGTGCGCAACGCAGCCTCTGCGCAGAGCGCGATCGCTCCACCCATGCCGGCGTCGCCGCCGACGCAAAGCACGTGACCGAACCGGCCCTTGTGCGAACCGTGCGGACGCGGCGGCAGCCAAGCGCTGAGGTGCCTCGCATCCACCAGGCGCGCGCTTGGCTGCACTCCGTCGAGCACTTCTTGGGGAATATCCAGCGTCACATGTGCAAGCTTGCCGACGTGATCCAGCGCCGCACCTGTCTGCAATCCGCGGTGCGCGGCAATGAACTGCAAGGTTCGGTCCGCGTTGACCGCATGGGGGAAGATGCGCCCACTGTCGCTGTCAATGCCGCTTGGCACATCGAGCGACAACACGGGCGCGGCGTGCCGGTTGATCGCTACGATCAGTGCGGCTGCATCGGCATCCGGCGCGCGTGTCATGCCGATGCCGAACAGCGCATCCACGATGAGATCGGCATTCCGCAACTCGCCCTGGAACAATTCGACACGGCCCCCGCTCGAGGCATGTTCGCGGCATGCACGTAGCGCGAGTTCGCTGCGCGGTGCCTGCTCCGGCAGATGCACGACGTTCACGGCACGGCCCGATTCGTGTGCAAGGCGCGCCAGCACATAGCCGTCGCCGCCATTGTTGCCTGGGCCGCAAACGACCACGATGCACCGCGCGTCGGGCCAGTGTTGTAGCAGGTAACGCCAGGCAGCCTGTCCTGCGCGACGCATCAACTCGAATGCATCGCCACCGAGCGCGTGGGTTGCGCTGGATTCAATCAGGCGTAGTGCTTGCCTATCGTAGAGATTGTAAGACGGGGGCATCCGTGGATTCTAAGGAACTATTCCAGCGTCCACATCAGAATCGTGGTTGATCGCAGGGTTCCTTCATACTTGTCAGGCCGTGCAAATCCCGCATCTCCAATCAAGCCTTCAGCAGTCGAGCACACCACCCGACTACGCCGCTCTCGCGCACCGCATCAAGCAGCACGCGCGCGAACTCGGTTTCCAGCGCTGTGGCATCAGCGACATCGCACTTGGCGATGATGAAGCACACCTGCGCGACTGGCTGGCGAAAGGCCTTTACGGCTCGATGAAGTGGATGGCGCGGCATGGCGACAAGCGTTCGCGCCCGCAGGAACTGATTCCCGGAACGCTGCGGGTGATTTCAGTCGGACTGGACTACGGACAGGACGGCACCGCGGCATGGGACACGATCGCAGATGGCGAGCGGGCCTATGTCGCGCGCTACGCGTTGGGTCGCGACTATCACAAGCTGATGCGGCAACGGTTGCAGCAACTGGCCGACCGCATCGCCGGGGAAATCGGCCCATTCGGGCATCGTGTGTTCGTCGATTCCGCGCCAGTGCTGGAACGTGCGCTTGCGCGCAACGCGGGCCTCGGCTGGATCGGCAAGCACACCTGCCTGATCGACAAGGACGGCGGCTCGTGGTTTTTCCTCGGCGAGATCTATGTCGACCTGCCGCTGCCTCTCGATGCGTCCGCAAGCGAACACTGCGGCACCTGCATGCGCTGCATCGACATCTGTCCCACACAGGCAATCACCGCACCACATCGCCTGGACGCGCGGCGCTGCATCTCCTATCTGACGATCGAACACGAAGGCTCGATCGACGAAGAACTGCGCCCGTTGATCGGCAATCGCATTTTCGGTTGCGACGATTGCCAGCTGGTATGCCCCTGGAACAAGTTCGCGAAACGCACGGACGAGCCTGATTTCCGTGCACGTAACGATCTTGATCGCGCCACACTGGCAGAACTGTTTGCGTGGACCGAAGAAGAGTTCCTCGCACGCACGGAAGGCTCTGCGATCCGACGTAGTGGTTACCAGCGCTGGCTGCGGAACATCGCCGTGGCGTTGGGCAATGCGCCTAAGACACCGGAGGTCGTGGCTGCGCTGGAAGCACGCCATGATGTACCTGATGACATCGTGCGCGAACACGTCGTCTGGGCATTGGCACGGCATTCCCAATGACGTGACGCCATTCGCAAGAGCGTCTTCAGCTGCGAGCGCTGAACATGGTGCCCCGGTAAAAGCTCGCAGCTGAAGCCGCTCCTACGCCCCGAAGGAAGTCCCCTTGGGGGGACGAAGGCAGGTGCGCGATCACTGCAACCACTCAATTACGAAGCAGATTCCGGGTACGGATTTCCTCAAGCAACGATTGCGTGATTGGATCCGCGACTTCGGCGTTCGCACCGCTCAGTGCAGGCAACAGATCGCCCGCAATCTTTTTGCCGAGCTCCACACCCCACTGATCGAACGCATTGATACCCCACAGCACCGATTGCACGTAAACGCTGTGCTCGTACATCGCGATCAATGCGCCGAGCGAATGCGGCGTCAGCGTGTCGAGCAGCAACAATGTCGAAGGGCGATTACCGGGATACGATTTCTGCGGATCGTCGGCCACATGGCCATTGGCAAGCGCTTCGGTCTGCGCGAGGAGGTTGGCGAGCAGGGCGGCGTGGTTTTCGGCGTAACTGTGCGCCGGTGCGATTGTGCCGATGAAGTCCGCGGGAATGGCCTGCGTGCCCTGATGCAAGGCCTGGAAGAAACTGTGCTGCGCATTGGTACCAGCCCCGCCCCACAGTACAGGCACGGTCTGCGCATCGACAGCGGAGCCATCCGACCGCACCGATTTGCCCAGGCTTTCCATCACCAGTTGCTGCAGGTACGCGGGCAACAAGCCCAGCCGTTCGTCGTAGGGCAATACAGCATGCGTAGCGAGATCGAGTGCGTTGCGATTCCAGATGCTGGTCAGCGCATGCAGCACCGGAAGATTGCGTTCGAGCGGCGTGTCTAGCGCGTGCGCATCCATCTCGGCGGCACCCGCGAGCAGGGCTTCAAACTGCGGCATGCCGACGGCAAGCGCGATCGCGAAACCCACCGATGACCACAGCGAATAACGGCCGCCGACCCAATCCCACATCGGCAACACGCGCGTTGCGGCAATACCGAAAGCCTCGGCCTTTGGTACGTTCGCGCTGACGGCATACAACCGGCCGCCGTTGCCGTGCCCACTGCTAGCGAGCCAGCTCTTGAGAATGCTGCCGTTGAGCAGCGTTTCCTGCGTGCCGAACGTCTTGGACACAAGGATGCCGGCTGTGCGTGCGGGATCCAGATCGCGCAAGGTGTGCTGCGCATCGCTGCCATCGACATTGGTGACGAAATGCAGTCGGAAACGGCCGCTGTGGAAGTCCTTCAGCGCATCGACGACGAGCCGCGGGCCGAGATCGGAACCGCCGATGCCGACATTGACGATGTCGGTGACGTTGGAAGCTTCAAGTTCTGCGATCAGCGCCGCCATGCGCGATCGCGCCGCCTGTGCCTGCGCATGTGCGCCGCGTGCGACCTGCGTCTTGCCGATGTTCGAGCGCAGCGCGGTATGCAACGCAGCGCGGCCTTCGGAGACGTTGACGTTCTCGCCATCGACCAGCGAGCGCAGCGCTCCAGCAACATCTTCTTTCCGGGCGATATCGACCAGGGCCGCGAGGACCTGGCGATCGTAACGCTGCCGGGAAAAACTGGCGTATAGCGGGCCGACGCGCAGCGCGAAGTCGGTTGCGCGCGCCGGATCATCGGCAAGCAGTCGCGAAATCGGTTGGCCAGCGAGCCGCGCTGCGTGTTCGCGCAACCCCGCCAGCGCAGGCGTCATGCGGCCTGTGCCGGGATCGACTGGTTGGTGTGCGTCAGGCGGTTCTGCCGGTCCACGTACACCAGTGTCGGCTTGAATTT
>JALYOU010000020.1 GCA_030856725.1 Pseudomonadota bacterium | reverse complement strand
TGTCATTGTAGAACGCCAGCCCCATCAGGCTGGCCAGCAGGGCCAGTCCGACGAACTGGCCGGCGGCCATCGCGCGTTCGCTCAATGGGCTGCCCTTGACCAACTCGATAAGGTAATACAGCAGGTGCCCGCCGTCCAAGACGGGAATGGGCAGTAGGTTGATGATGGCAAGACTGAGTGACAGTAGGGCCAGGAAGTTCAGGAACCACGCCGGGCCTAGCTGCGCGGAGGCATTGGCGTAACGTGCGATGGTGATCGGGCCCGACACGTTGCTGGCGGATGCACGGCCGCTGAACATGCGACCGATCATCGCGACGGAATCGCGGAACATCGTGGCCGTTTCGCGCAATGCCGCGGGAATCGCGGCCAGCGGACCGTGGCGCAGCAAGGCATCGTAGGCCGGTGCCTGGGTCGGCGGCTTCGGGGTGATACCGAGAGCCCAATACGTGCCGCGGCCCGGCTCGCTACGCTGCGAGGGTCGCAGTTCCAGTGCGAGGCGTTCGCCGCCGCGCTCGACCTCCACCATGGCCGGTGAATCCTGACGTCCAATGATCTGCACCAGCGGGCCGATGTCGTCGTAGGTGGCCACTTTGCGGCCGTCGATCGCCGTGATGCGGTCGCCTACTGCGAGGATGCCATCGGCGGCGGTGCCTGGTTCGACGGCGCCGATCACGGCGGGCAGCGTGTAGTGACGCGGCGACAGACCCATCACCTGCACAGCACGTGCGTCCTCGAAGTTTGCCGGCAGACGCGCGAGCGGCAGAGTGCGGGTGACGCGGTCGCCATCCGCGCTTCTGACCTGCACCTCCACGGGCTGGCGGTCCATCGCTGCCGTCGTCAAAGCCAGTGCCGCTTCGCTCCACGTGGGTGTTTCGCGCGCACCGACCTTGAGCAGCGTGTCGCCGGTGCGGAAGCCCGCTTGCGCCGCAATGCCTTCGACACGCCCCAGCGAGGGTGCGTAGTCGGGCCTGCCGACCACGAACATTCCCCACAGCAGCGCGATGCACAGCAACAGGTTCGCTACCGGCCCTGCCGCGACGATCGCGATGCGTTGCCAGACCGACTGCCGGTTGAAAGCGCGATCGGCGTCATCAGGCGCGACTTCGCCCTCGCGCTCGTCAAGAAACTTGACGTAGCCACCGAGGGGAATCGCGGCGATGACGTATTCGGTGCCGTCCTTGCCGCGCCGCGACCACAACGCCTTGCCGAAGCCGACCGAGAAACGCAGTACCTTCACTCCGAAACGCCGCGCAACCCAGAAATGGCCGAATTCGTGGAAGGTGACGAGCACGCCGATGCTGACGATAAGCCACCAGATGGAACCGAAGAAGTCAGACATGGGAAGCGGTTTCGATGGCGTTGCGTGGATTGGGCCCCGGCTTATTCATGTCGTCCTTAATGCACGCATTGATTGGTTACTGGGTAGGAAAGGCAAAAAAGCGCCAACTCCGCTTCGCTCGTCATGCCTTCGCGGAATGACGTTTCGCCAACTTTTGGTTTCACGAGGTTCCTACCGCTCCGCTGCCATGCGAATGATGGCCTCATCCGCATACTGCCTCGCAGCCGCATCCGCATCCAGCAGCACTTCCAGGGAAACAGCCGGCGTCGCTGGAAGCGCTTCAAGTCCCGCCTCGACCAACGCAGGAATGTCTAGGAAGCCTATCCGCCCCTGAAGAAACGCTGAAACCGCAGCTTCGTTGAGCGCGTTGAGCACTGCAGGCGCCGTGCCACCAGCCGAGAGCGCTGCGTAGGCAAGGCGAAGGCACGGAAATGTGTCCAGATCCGGCGCTTCGAAATCGAGTCGGCCGTGCTGCAACAGATCGAGGCCATCAACACCCGAGACGATGCGCTGCGGCCAGGCCAAGCCGACCGCAAGCGCCGTGCGCATGTCGGGCAGGCCCAGTTGCGCCAGTGTCGAGCCATCGACGAATTCCACCAGCGAATGCACCAGGCTCTGCGGATGCACCAGCACGTCGATGCGCTCGCCGGGCAGGCCGAACAGGTGATGCGCCTCGATGACTTCCAGACCCTTGTTCATCAGCGTGGCCGAATCGACCGAAATCTTAGGGCCCATCGACCACTTCGGATGCGCGATCGCCTGCGCGGGCGTGATGTCGCGCAAGCTGTCGCGCGTGCGTCCGCGGAAGGGACCGCCGGATGCTGTCAATACGATCCTGCGCAACCCCGCACGCGCATCTGTTGCAGGGATGCACTGAAAAATAGCGTTATGTTCACTGTCGATCGGGATCACATCCGCACCCGCATCGCGTGCCGCTGTCATCAGCAGCTCGCCGGCCAGTACCAGCGACTCCTTGTTCGCCAGCAACAACCGCTTGCCCGCTTTCGCCGCAGCCAGCGTGGACGACAGACCGGCCGCACCGACGATGGCGGCGATGACGATGTCGCAGGCGTCTCCGCTGGAAAATGCATCGATGGCCTCCGCGCCGGCATGCGCTTCGGTCTCGAGTCCGGCAACGCGCAGGCCGTCGCGCAATGCGGCGAACGAACACGTGTCGGCAATCACGGCATGGTCGGGCCGGTGCTGCCGGCACAACGCGATCAGCGCGTCGACATTACTACCCGCCGCCAGCACGCTGGCACGCATGCGATCGGGATGGCGCGCGATGACGTCCAGTGCGGATGCGCCGATCGACCCGGTCGCGCCGAAGACGGCAACGCGATTCATTGGGCGCAACGACCGGACACGACGACCCGCATCAAAACCCCAGCCACGCCTTTCCGAGCGCGAACACCGGCAGGGCGGCGATGACGCCGTCGATGCGATCAAGGATGCCGCCGTGCCCCGGAATCAGGCGACCCGAATCCTTGACGCCGACGTGGCGCTTGAGCAGGCTTTCGTACAGATCGCCGATCACCGAGAACAACACGGCGATGAATGACACCAGCGCCACCAAGGGCAACTGCTGCAGAGTCGCGCCCGCCAGCGCACCGCCGATCACGCCGACGAGGATGCCGGCGATCATGCCGCCGATCAGGCCCTCCACGGTCTTGTTCGGACTGATGCGCGGGCTGAGCTTATGCTTGCCGAGCGCGCGTCCGGCGAAATAGGCACCGGTGTCGGCGGCCCAGACGATGGCGATTGCCACCAGCAGCCAGTAATTTCCGTTGGGGCGCTCGGCGTGGATCAGCGCCAGTGCGCACCACGCAGGAATGATGGCGAGCGTGCCGGCCGCAAGCTTGAACGCGCGCGCGTGCGTGTCGTGGTCCGAGGCGAAGTCGTAACGCGTCAGCCACAGCGCGGCCAGCAGCCACCAGATCACGCCAACCACAGTCGCGATGCGGAACAGCACGAGTGTGCCCCCACTCGCCGATTGCGAGCCCCACACCAACGCCACCATCAGCGCCAGGTTGGCGACCAGCAGGAAGGTACGCGCCAGCGTGTCGTCGATTTCGGCCAGCGCGAACCATTCCCACATGCCGGCCAGGAACAGCACCGCGGCCAGCGCCGCCAACCAAGGCGTGGGCATGAACAAGATCGCCGCGATCGCCAGTGGGGCGAGGATCAGCGCAGTCAGAACCCGAATTTTCGTCATGCGGTGCCTGGATCCGGTTGGGTGGCGACCTGTGCACCTGTCAGGCCAAAACGGCGTTCGCGCCCCGCGTATTCGTCAAGGGCGCGGCGCAGTGTGGCGGCATCAAGCTCCGGCCACAATATTTCGGTGAACCACAATTCGGTGTACGCCATCTGCCACAGCAGGAAGTTGCTGATGCGCTGGTCGCCGCCGGTGCGAATGAAGAGGTCGGGCGCGGGCAGGTCGGACAGCGCCATGCGCGCGTGCACGGCGGCCTCGTCGATCTGTTCAGGCCGCAGGCGTCCAGCCGCCACGTCGGCCGCGAGTGCGCGCGCTGCCAGCACCATGTCCTGCCGTCCGCCGTAACTGGCCGCGATGGTGAGCGTGAGCGTGCGGTTGGCGCGCGTCTGTGCTTCAGCGGCGTCCATGCGCGCGCGGATTTTTTCGCTGAAGCGGTCGCGCTCGCCGATGAAACGGATGCGCACGTCGCGGCGATGCAGTTCGTCCACTTCGCGATCCAGCGCGGTCATGAAGAGTTTCATCAAGCTGCCGACCTCATCCTCCGGTCGGCCCCAGTTCTCGCTGGAAAACGCGAACAGCGTCAGTGCTTCGATGCCATGTTCGAGACAGAAATCAATGCAGATGTTGACCGCGCGCGCGCCGGCGCGATGACCGATGATCCGCGGCCGCTTGCGTCGCTCCGCCCAGCGGCCGTTGCCGTCCATGATGACGGCGAGGTGGCGGGGGATGCGGGAGGGTGAGGAGGCGGAAGACATCGAGTTGACGATGGTGGAGACAGGTTGATGGTTGCTGGTCCGTGGTTGTTGGTAAACGTCAGCTTTGCCAGCAACTACGAACACCAACGACCCACCGTTCCATCAAACCGCCATCAATTCCTGTTCCTTCGCCTTGACCACATCATCGATGTCCTTGATCGACTTGTCGGTCAGCTTCTGGATATCGTCCTCATTGCGGCTCTGCTCGTCCTCGGTGATCTGCTTGTCCTTCAGCAGCTCTTTCACCTGATGGTTTGCATCGCGACGCACATTGCGGACCGCGACCTTGGCGTTCTCGCCTTCGGCATGCACGTGCTTGGACAGTTCCTTGCGGCGTTCCTCGGTCAGCGCCGGCAGGTTGATGCGGATCACGGTGCCGGCGGTGTTCGGCGTCAGGCCCAGATCGGAGGCGAGGATCGCCTTCTCCACCGGCCCCACCATCTGCTTTTCCCACGGCGTAATCGTCAGAGAACGCGCATCGGTGACGGCGACGCTGGCGACCTGCGTCAGCGGCATTTCCGAGCCGTAGTAGTTGACCTTGAGGTGGTCGACGAGCGCGGTCGAAGCGCGCCCGGTGCGGACCTTGGTCAGGTCGTGGCGCAGGCCCTCGATACTCTTGGTCATGCGGGTCTGGGCATCTTTCTTGATGTCGTTGAGCATCATGGGCTCCGCT
>JALYOU010000197.1 GCA_030856725.1 Pseudomonadota bacterium | reverse complement strand
GCGAATCCCATGGCCTGGAAGCGTTCGCCCATTTCGCCGGGCAGCGTCAGCCGTTTGGCTTCCTGCCGCAGCGCATAACGCGCTGCTTCGTCGTCCACTTTTTTCTCCGCTTCCGCGAGCAGCGTCTCCAGGCCATTGCCAATCAGGAAACTGCCCTGGGAGCAGTAGCCGGTGAAATCGAAACCAGCATTCGTGCCGGCTTCGGCCAGCGCGGTGAAATCGACTGATGCGGTCAGGTCCCGCAAGCCGGGGAACGCGAACACGTCGTTGCTCACCGTATGGCGATGGAACGCGCGCAGCGTGCCGTCGTCGCGCTGCGGCGCGTAGAACTCGCGGCGCGGATACCCGTAGTCGATGAACAACAAGGCGCCACTCTGCATGCGGCCGATCACCGCCTGGATCCAGTACGGCAGCTGCGGCAGGATTTCGGAGCGATAACCTTCGGCGAATGAAGTTTCCAGGCGGCGCTCCGCGTGGCGCACGGCTGCGCACAGCAGCGCATCGGCCGGACGATCGCTGCGCATGAAGCTGCCTGTCGCGTCCAGCGCCACGCATTCCTCCAGCACCTCGCCATCACGGATGACAAAGCGCGGTGTCGGCAATGCATCGATCACTTCGTTGGCGAATAGAACGCCGTTCCACGGGTGCTGCGGCGGCGCGTCGAGCCATTCCACCAAGTCGAACACGGGCGGAATCAGGTGTGCCTGCAGGCGCTCGCGCTGCCGCTCGCGCAGGTCGGCGCTGGGTTCGAGGATCGCGTAGCGCGCCGGCATCGCATCGAGCGCTAGCAGGCGCTTGAGCATCACTTCGGCGAACGCGCCACTGCCTCCGCCGAGCTCGACGAAATGCGCCTCCGGCCCGAGTTGTCGAAGCGCTGGCGCGACCGCCTCGGCCACGCACGCGGCGAACAGATGGCCGAGTTCCGGCGCGGTGACGAAATCCCCGGCTGCGCCGAACTTGGTCGCGCCGGCGCTGTAATAGCCGAGCCCGGGTGTGTACAGGCACAGCTCCATGAAGCGCGAAAACGGAATCGCGCCGCCGCTGGCGAAAATCTGTTGCTGGATCACTGCCCGCAGGTGTTCGCTGTGGGCGAGTGCATCGGTGTCTGGTTGAGGGAATGACATGGAGTTGAATCTGCGGAGACGGGAGACGGGAGACGGGAGACGGGAGACGGGAGACTAAACGCTCTCGCTCGTCATTCCCGCGCAGGTGGAATCCATGGACGTGATCTTTCCTCAATCAAAGCAAACGTTCTTGGATTCCCGCCTTCGCGGGAATGACGAACTGGGGGGCGAATTCTCCAAGATTACATAGCCCGATCGCGCCAAGCGGAAAATACCGCATCGCAGTGTGTGCGAGGATCATGTCGTCCCCGTTCACGCCATTACCGGAGCGCACCCCATGTCCTCATCCCGCCCCGTCGCGCTCATCACCGGCGCCGCCAAGCGCATCGGCGCCGGCATCGCGCGGCGGCTGCATGCGGAAGGCCACGACCTGGCGCTTCACTATCGCGGCTCGGCGATGCAGATGAACGCGTTGATCTCCGAATTGAATGCATGCCGTCCGGACAGCGCCATCGCGCTGCAGGCCGATCTCGCGGAATTTGATCGCCTGGCCGAACTGGTCGCACACACCGTCGGCCGCTTCGGGCGTCTCGATGCCCTCGTCAACAATGCATCCGGCTTCCATCCGACGCCCTTTGGCCGGGCCAGGCCGCAGCAGTGGGACGACCTGTTCGCCATCAATGCACGCGCGCCTTTCTTCCTCGCGCAAGCGGCCGCGCCGCACCTGAAGGCGGCGCAAGGGGCCATCGTCAACATCGCGGACATCCATGCCGAACGTCCGCTGCGCGATCACGCCATCTACGGCATGAGCAAGGCGGCGCTGGTGCACATGACGCTGGCGCTTGCAGCCGAACTTGCGCCGGACGTGCGGGTCAATGCGGTGTCGCCCGGCGCGATTCTCTGGCCGGAAGACGACAAACCGGATAGCAACCAAGACGACGCTGCGAAGGCTGCACTGCTGGCGCGCACGCCGCTGCAGCGGATCGGCACCGTGGAGGAAATCGCCGCAACGGTGTTGTGGTTGCTGCGCGATGCGACCTACACGACTGGCCAGATCATCCGCGTGGACGGTGGACGGTTGCTGGAAAACTAAAAAACAGAATTCGTCATCCCGGCGAAAAGCCCGGATCCGGTCACGAGCCAACAATTCAAGCAGGGTCCCGGCTTTCACCCGGTTGACGGCGCGATTGCCGGACGGCGTATGCCACTCAGTGATGGTGCTTATCGGAAGGCGGCGCGGAAGTTACAACGCCACCGCCGGGAACTCCGTGTTGCGGTCGGGATGGTTCGCCCACAACTCCGCGAGCGTCACCTGGCGCACCGGATCGACGAAGTCGGGTGCGATGTCCGACAGCGGCTTCAGTACGAACGCATACCGCAATTCGGGACGCGGCAACTGCAGCGTCGCCGCACCACCCGTGTCGTCGCCCTCGTTGTCGCCATCGAGGATCAGGTCGTCGAAATAGACGATATCGATGTCCAGCGTACGGCTGCTGAATTTGACGTGCGTGCGCAGGCGGCCGTGCTCGCGCTCGACGCCGCGCAGCCAGTCGGTGAGCGCAAACGGGTCGAGGTCGCTGTCGACGATCGCCGCGGCATTGAGAAACTCCGGCCCCTCGAAACCGATCGCCGGCATGCGGTAGGCGGGCGACAACGTCACGGCGGCGAAGCGCTTGCGCAGCGCGGCGGCGGCCGAGCGCAGGTTGTCCTCGGCGTCGATGTTGCTGCCGAGGCTGAGGTAGGCCCATGTGGTCTGGGTCATGCGTTTCCTGCCTTGCTGCGTTCGATGATGACGCCCACGGCGCGCGCGCCGCGCACGGCGCCGGGCTTGCTCAATTTCAAGCGCAGCTGCGCGACGCTGAATTCATCGAGAATGATCTCCGCGCAACGCTCAGCCAGCGTTTCCACCAGGCCGAAGGACGACGCCGACACGTACTCGATCAGGCGCTTGCTGACGTCCTTGTAGTTCAGCGTGTCGGCGATCGCGTCGGTCGCCGCCGGCTTGCGGTTGTCGAATGCCATCTCGATGTCGAACACCAGCGGCTGGCGGATGCGACGCTCCCAGTCGTAGATGCCGATCAGGGCTTCGATTTCGAGACCTTCGATGAAAACCTTGTCCATGTAACTCCGGGCTTTTCGCAGGAGCGGCTTCAGCCGCTAACTCTTGATCTACCTTGGGCGAGTCAAGCTAGCGAGCGGTGTTCGAGCAGCCGAACTTCAATGCGTTTACGCCTCACCAGCGCTCGCGGCTGAGCCGGCTCCTACGTCCCAGAGGGAGTCTCGTGGGGTGACAAAGGCACCACTTCCGGCAACGATGCCATATCCCAACGCGGCGTGACGCGCACGGATGCATCGTCGTGCTGCCCGGCCTGCAACCGCAGCGCACCCGCGAACGCGATCATGGCGCCGTTATCCGTACACAACGCCGGACGCGGGAAGCAGACGCGCGCGCCGCGCTGGTTCGCGATCTCCGCCAGCTTCGCGCGCAGGCGCTTGTTGGCGCCGACGCCGCCCGCCACCACCAGCACCTTGCAGCCGACCGCGTCGAGCGCGCGCTGGCACTTGATTGCCAGCGTGTCGACCACCGCATCCTCGAAGCCACGGGCGATGTCGGCGCGTGTTGCCTCGGTCTGGTCGCTGCCGCGCCACGCCAGCAGCACCTGCGTCTTCAGGCCGCTGAAGCTGAAATCAAGGCCGGGCCGGTCGGTCATCGGTCGTGAGAATCTGTACGCACCGGGCGTTCCTGTTTCGGCAATGGCCGCCAGCTGCGGGCCACCCGGGTACGGCAGGCCCATCATCTTGGCGGTTTTGTCGAAGGCCTCCCCGGCCGCGTCGTCCA
>JALYOU010000359.1 GCA_030856725.1 Pseudomonadota bacterium | reverse complement strand
GGGTTACGCGCTGACCTATGGATGGGAAATCGGCGGCGTGCGCGTGCCGTCGCTCGGTGCCGGCGGGCTTGGAATCGCCTCGTCGATCATGATGTGGGTGCAGGCGATCGTGTTCGCGCTCTATCTTTGGCGCGCGAAACGCTTCGCCGATCTGCACCTGTTCGCGCGCTTCGACGCGCCGCACTGGCCGCCGATCCGCGGACTGTTGGCGACCGGGCTGCCGATCGGCGTGACCGTGGCCATGGAAGGCAGCCTGTTCATCGTCACCGCGCTGCTGATCGGCCGCCTCGGCGGGGTGCCGGCAGCCGCGCACCAGATCGCGATCAACGTGGCCAGCCTATGTTTCATGATTCCGATGGGCCTGGCCGAAGCGACCACGGTGCGCGTCGGCCATGCCGTCGGGCGCGCCCTTCGACAGGCCCAGGATGTGCGGGATTTCAGGGACGTCCGCCGGGCCGCGTTCGCCGGCTACGCGATCATGCTCGGCACGCAGTTGCTGTCGGGCCTGCTATTGCTGTTCGGCAACGAGCATCTCGCCGCGCTGTATACGCGCGATGCCGCCGTCGCCGCGCTGGCCTCGACGCTACTGCTGTACGCGGCAGCGTTCCAGTTTCCAGACGGCATCCAGGTGCTGTCGGCCGGCGCACTGCGCGGCCTCAAGGACACGCGGGTACCCATGCTGCTGGCCGCGCTGGCGTACTGGGGCATCGGCATGCCGCTGGGCGCGGGCCTGGGGCTGGGCTTGGGCATGGGCCCGCGCGGCATGTGGATCGGGCTGATCATCGGCCTTGCCGCTGCCGCGATACTGCTCGGCGCACGCTTCTTGCGCGCATCCCGCACGGCCCCCATGTCGTAGCTGAAGAAGCCTGACTACCTATAGGCTGTTGGTGGGACTGACGGAAGTCGCCACTGGAATGCCAGGTCCCGACTTCCATCACTCCTACATGAATCAGACTTTCCCGCAACTCGCGTCATCGGTCGCAGTGACCTTTGCCGCATGCCATCCGATCCATTTCCGCTTACGTTACCCCCCATGTTTTCCGGAGTTGCCGCACCATGAACGAAGTCCGCCGCCGCGGCCCGATCGCCCGCGTATTCATCGGCATCTGGGATGCCATGAACTTCACCCGACGGTTGTTCTTCAACCTCCTGTTCTTTTTTCTCCTCATCCTGATCCTGGTGGCGATCGGCGCGGGTGATCGCGCGCGGCCGCTGCTCGACCGCACCACGCTGGTGCTCGCGCCGGAAGGCCGGCTGGTCGAGCAGTACAGCAGCGATCCGGCCAGCCGGGCGCTGGCAAAAGCCTTCGGCGACGACAACAACCGTGAAGTACAGCTGCGCGACCTGCTGCGCGCGATCGACGCGGCGGGCAAGGACAAGCGCGTCGAACGCGTGCTGCTGCACGTTGACGGATTGCAACCGACCGGTCATGCGTCACTGCGCGAAGTCGCCGCGGCGCTGGCGAAGCTGCGCGCCTCCGGCAAGCAGATCGTCGCCTTCGGCAACGCGCTCGACCAGCATCAATACCTGCTGGCCGCGCAGGCCAACGAGGTGTACCTCGACCCGATGGGCGGCATGGTGCTGGAAGGCCTCGACCGTTATCGCCAGTACTATCGTGAGGGGTTGCAGGACAAACTCGGCGTGGATGTGCACCTGTTCAAGGTCGGCGAATACAAGTCCGCCGCCGAACCGTTCGTGCTCGACAGCGCATCGCCCGAAGCCAAGGAAGCAGATCTGTTCTGGATGAATGATGTGTGGCAGCGCTACCTCGCCGACATCGCCAAGGTGCGCAAGCTCACGCCGCAGCAGATCGCCGCCGGCATCGACACCATGCCCGAAGGCATCGCCGCGGCAGGCGGTGACCTGGCGCGCTATGCCCTGCAACAGAAACTCATCGACGGCATGAAAACGCAGGAGGAAGTCGAAGACCTGCTCACCGAGCGCGGCATCGCCGATGAGGATGCGGACGGCGGCTTCCGCCAGGTCGACATGGACAGCTATCTCAAGCATGTTGATGGGGCCATTGCCGCCGCCGATCCGCGCCCGCAGGTGGCCGTGGTCGTGGCCGAAGGCGAGATCACTGGCGGCGAACAACCGCCGGGCACCATCGGTGGCGAATCCACCGCCGCGCTGCTGCGCGCCGCGCGCGACGACGAAAACGTCAAGGCACTGGTACTGCGCGTGGACTCGCCGGGCGGCGAAGTGTTCGCGTCCGAGCAGATCCGCCGCGAAGTCGCCGCGCTCAAAGCCGCCGGCAAGCCGGTGGTCGTGTCGATGGGCGACCTCGCCGCATCGGGCGGCTACTGGATCAGCATGAATGCCGATCGCATCTACGCCGATCCGTCGACGATCACCGGCTCCATCGGCATCTTCGGCCTGATCCCCACCTTCAGCCGAACATTGGACAAGATCGGCGTGCACACCGATGGTGTCGGCACCACGCGTTTCGCCGGTGCGTTCGATGTCACGCGGCCGCTGGATCCTGCCGTCGGCCAAGTGATCCAGTCGATCATCGACAAGGGCTATCGTGACTTCACCGGCAAGGTCGCCACCGCGCGCAAGCAATCGGTCGAGCAGATCGACAACGTCGCGCGCGGCCGCGTCTGGAGCGGTGCGCAGGCGAAACAGCGCGGCCTGGTCGATGAATTCGGCGGCATGGAACAGGCCGTCGCCGATGTCGCGCAACGCGCCAAACTGGGTAAAGCCGATGCGTATCGCGTGCGCTACATGGAAGAGACGGCGACGCCGTTCGAGCGCTTCTTCACCGGATTTGCAGAAAGCCGCATCGGGGCGAAGTGGTTGCGCGAATCGAACTTTGCGCAAGGCTTGCTCGCACGCGCGTTACCGCAAGTTGGCGACGACCTGCGTTTCGTCAGCAATGCATTGAAGCCGGCATCGGGGACGCGGGTAAAAGCATTGGCGTATTGCTTCTGCGGGTTCTGATCGCCAATTTCATCGCAGAAGGAAAAGCCCGGTCAATGCCGGGCTTTTTTTGCCGATGTTTCTTTGTAGGTGCGAATTCATTCGCACGTTTTTTTGGTCTTTGGGACAGTGCTGCAAAGAGCGTGCGCATGAATTCGCGCCTACAAAAGCCAGTCGCAGGGTGGGCTTCGGCCGCCGCTCTTCGTGAAAGATCACGGCGATGGTGGGCCAAGGCCACACTACGATCACCCATCGATCTTCGCGTCAATGTCTGCCTGCTGCTTCTCCGCCGCGTCCTGCACAGATTTTTCCAACGCCTTGGCCTTGTCGATCGGCTGCTGGATTGCATCGCGCAATTCGGTGTGCTGCGCCTGCGGCTCGGGCGGCTGGTCGGTGGGCGGTGGCGCGGGTTTGCTGCATGCCGCCAGCAGCGTGGTGGCGGCAAGCGTGCAGATCGCGGCGTGGCGCATCGACATGGACATGGACATGGACATCGCAGTCTCTCCCGTGTGGCGTGGCGTTATGCTAACGCCGAACTTTGCGGAGCGAACGCGTGATGGGCACACCACGTTGGCGGCTTGAAGGACAACTCGCACTGGTGACCGGCGCCAGCGCCGGCATTGGCCGTGCCATTGCACGTGAACTGCTGTTGCTGGGCGCGGACGTGCTGATGGTGGCGCGCGATGCTGCGCTGCTGGAAAGCCAGCGCAGCGAACTGGAAGAGGAATTCCCGGACAACACAGTGGCCGCGCTGGCCGCCGACGTCATCGACGACGAGCAACGCCAGGAAATCCTCGACTGGGTGGAAGACCACGGCGACGGTCTCAACATCCTGGTCAACAACGCCGGTGGCAATCTCGGCAAGCCGGCGGTCGATTACAGCGAAAGCGAGTGGCGCGACATCTTCGAGATCAATGTGTTCAGCGCCTTCGAACTGTCTCGCTACGCCTATCCCCTGCTGGTGAAACATGCGTCATCGAGCATCGTCAACGTCGGCAGCGTTTCGGGCCTGACGCACGTGCGTTCCGGCGCGCCGTACGGCATGAGCAAGGCCGCGATGCACCAGATGACGAAAAACCTCGCCGTGGAATGGGCCGAGGACGGCATCCGCGTCAACGCCGTCGCGCCCTGGTACATCCGCACGCGCCGAACGTCCGACAAACTTGCCGATCCCGATTACCTCGACGAAGTGCTGCAACGCACGCCCATGGGCCGCATCGGCGAACCCGAGGAAGTCGCCGCCGCCGTCGCGTTTTTGTGCATGCCCGCGGCGAGCTACGTCACCGGCGAATGCATCGCGGTGGATGGCGGGTTCCTACGCTATGGATTTTGACGAGGCGTAAGCGGGGTTGCCTTCACCAACCAGCATCCCCGGCGTTGCACTGATGGGTCGATGAAGCAACCCAGCCTACGGATTCTAGATGCACTGGCCCTGTGCGTTCTTGAGGCATTGCTGGTCACGATAGTGAATCTGGCTCTTGGCGCCTTCCTGCGCAGCGCGGCGCTGCGCCACTGTCATGCACAGCGTCTTGACGCGATGGCTTCCCGTGGGCTTGTATCGCTCGCAGACCATGCGCTGGTTCTCGGCGTTGTTGAGGATGGCCTCGATCGATTCCAGCGCGTTGAACACGGTGACTTGGTCATGCTCCGGCAAATCGGTGGTGTAGGCCTTTCCTTGCAGCAGCCTGCTGACGACGTCCTGGTGCTTATAAAGCTCCTGACGCGTGGTGTCCTTCATGCCCTTGTACCGGTCCTTGCCCGCTTCGGCGTCCGCACGGATGCTCTGTTGCTGGATCAGGATCGCGTTGGCGTCCAGATTCTGGCGCTCCTGGCTGATCACGTTGTGCGAACAGGCAAGCATGACCAGGCCTGCAAGGATGGAATGAAATCGCATGGCAGCCCCTCGAGTTTGAAAAGTAAAAGTAGCGCTCCGCTGCCCGCGCGTCCAGTAACCTGGGTTAGCTTCATGAACCCACCTTCTCCGCGATGACACGCTGGCCTGATGGAGCAACCCAGCCTACGAAAGCCTCACTTGCCGCAGGTGCTCTCGCGCAGCAGGCGGTCGATGCGTTCGTATTCGAGGCGGTTGGTTTCGGCTTCGACGCCGCGGCCGAATTTCCAGGCGGCTTCGGCCTGTTTGCGGCGTTCGGTCCATGCCACGCAGATCGCGCCGTCGGCGATGCGCTCGCACTGGTCGGTGACCATCTGGCAGGCCTCGCCCGCGCCCATGTCGGCGTTGCCGTTGATGCCGGTGGTATTCAGGCGCACACAGCGCGGTGCGGGCGTGCCTGCGTCGCTGAGATAGCTGTCGTTGTCGAAGGTGTTGCAGCGGAACAACGCGGGCGGCGGCAGGCGGTCCGCATCGGCGATCCTGGGGACGTCGGATGCGGCGTCCACTTTCGCAACCGACGTTGCCGACAGGGGGGCTGGCACCGCGACCGGCTTCGGCCTCACGGGCGGGACGTAGGCCGGCGCGGGCGACGGCGCGAGGATGCGCTTTTCCTGCTTGCTGCCTTTCGGGCAGCGCACATCGTTCTGGATGGTCAGTGCGCCGCTGGCGTCGGTGCAGCGATAGATGACGACATCGTCGGCGGCCGATGCGCGGATCGACAGCAAGGCCGCAAGCGCCAACACCGGGACAAACAGGACTCCACGCATCAATTGATTCCACAGTCGGCGCGCAGGCGCGCGTTCAAGCCACGTTCTTCGACGCCCAGTGTTTCACGTTCGGTGGGCATCGCATTGAAAAAACGGCGGCGCAGTTCGCTGCGGCGGTCCGCCAGTTGCGCGCAGGCTTCTTCCTGCGGCAACGGATGACAGTCGTCCTGCACCCAGGTGCCGGCGTTACCGTAGTACGTGCGAAAACCTCGGCCGATACGTTCCGGCCGCATGCCCGCATCGGCGCCGGGTGGTGGCACGCCAATGCGGTCACCGAGTGCGAGGCGTTCGCGAACCACGGGGTAGCCGAGCGTCCACATCGGCACCCAGCGGCGGTTGCCGTCGGCGTTGTCGCTGACGTACTGCGTGCCATCGGGGCGCACGCAGGCGTACAGCGGACGCGGCGCATTGACCATCACATAACGGACTTCGGGTTGCGATTGCGTCGGTGATACCAAACGCCTGTTCGCGGACGTGGTGCGGGCGGCCGCCGGTGGATCCTTCGGTCGCAGCATGCTGCGCTTCTGCTGTTGCTGCTGTCCCTTGGCGCACGGCGAGTCGCGCAGGGTGAGTTTGCCCTTGGCATCGACGCAACGATAGATCGTGACCTCGTCCGCAGCCTTTGCGTGGCCGCTGGCGGTGAACAGGAACAAGGCGAAGAGGACGGCGCGCAGCATCTGACCATCTTCCACGCATGGCGCAGGCAGGCAAGCCGTATCCGTTCAGATCACGGCTGTGCTTGGGGTGCGGTTCATCGCGTTGGACGTGAGGACCCGTTGCAAAAAGATGACGAAGTGAAGGATTCCGGCTTGTCCGACATTCCTGCGAAGGTGGGAATGTCGGACAAGAAAATGTCGTTCCGGTGTCGTCTGTGGGTCTGAAACACCGGCAGCCGACAAGCATCAGTCACTCGCACTCGTTCACTTCGCCCGGCTGTACTCCAGCATCATCGTCTTGACCTCCTTGCCATCCTTGGGCTCGTACATCTCCATGACATGGTGGTCGGCGTCGATGATGCGCAGGCTTTCGCGGATCGTGGTCGTCTTGCCGGGTTTCATCATGTCGGGCATTTCGGCGCGGAAGGTGTAGGTCCTGGTGGCTGCGTCGTAATCGCCGCTGCTCATCATCACGCTGGTCGACATGTTGTCGGTCCAGGTTCCGGTGTACTTGCCGCGCACGTTGTCGTACCCGCTGAAACCGACGCCTTCGAACGGCTGGCCCATGAACTGTCCTTTGTATTCCATGCGCACCTGACGGCCGCCGAGCACGGCGGTGTTCACCGACCTGCCGGTCTCGACCACGGGTGGCGCCGAGGGATCCATCCACGCGGTGATCCTGGTGTCCCAGGTACCGACAAACTGGTCGGCCAGCTGCTTGTGCTGTGTGCCGGGTGTCGAAGCCTTCTGCCAGGCTTCCATCATCGCCTGCGCCTCGGCGCTCATCGCGGGCGGCGCGGCCTGCTTGGCATCGTCCTGGGCGAATGCAACCGGGGTGCTCAACGCGACCCCGAGCACTGCAATGCGCAGTGCCTTCCTGAGATGATCCATGGCGTGCTCCTGTGGAGGATTGTGTGCGCCGGGAATGCTACGCCCGGGCTGTGGGCGGCGCATGCGGCAGTGCCGCAACTCAGTCGCGCAGGGCGGAGCCATCGCGCGCATCGCGGATCGGCGTAGGCCGCTCGAGTCCGCCGACTTCCCCTTCGACGATGCCGTCGATCTGCGCAAGCAGGGCCGGGTCGAATGCATCCACGGTTTTGGGCGGCCATGCGCCCGCGGGATTGGCGCTGGTCGAGACCAGCGCGCCACCGAATGCATTGCACAAGGCGCTCACCACGGGATGCGCGCTGATGCGTACGGCGATGCTGTCATGCGTGCCGGTGATCCACCGTGGCGCTGAAGGGTGCGCGGGCATGATCCAGGTGTGCGGTCCCGGCCATGTGGCGAGTACTGCGGCGAGACGATCGGTGGGGAGCGCGGCCAAATCGAGCAGCGGTTTGAGCTGGTCGAGGTGCGCGGCGATGAGGATCAGACCTTTGTCGAGGGGGCGCTGCTTGATGTCGAGCAGCCGCATGACCGCGGCTTGGTTCAAGGGATCGCAGCCTAGACCCCAGACGCCCTCGGTGGGATAGGCGATGACGCCGCCTTGGTTGAGGGCGGTGGCGGCTTGGTGAGGGGAGAGGATGTCAGTCATCGGGAGACTAAGTCTGCAT
>JALYOU010000192.1 GCA_030856725.1 Pseudomonadota bacterium | reverse complement strand
GCCTCGCGGCCTTCGACAAGACACGTCGCCCATAGCTTCGGCAACCCCTTCAGCCACAGGCACGTCGCCTTCGTTTCGCCATGCCCGAATTGCCACGGCTGGATGATTTGATCCGGCTTGCGGATGCGGCTGGAAATGATGCTGATCGGATTCTCAAGCGCAATGCGTGGAATGGGCGCGTCTAGCAGCAAGCGCACAAAGTCCAGCGCCTCGGCCTGCTCAGGTAGTTTGTCCTTGAACCACCGCGCGCCACTGACCGACAAGTGCGTGCAGGGCGGGTGGGCGATCATCAAATCCCAACCATCGCCCAGCACATCGCGCACGTCGCCTTGGTAATGCGGTCCCGGAACCTCAGTCGGCAACAGATCGCAACTCATCGCGTCATGGCCGCGCGCAATGAACGCATCGCGGACAACACCCGAGTATTCGCAGGCAACAAGGACTCTCATGCCGCCTCCCGGTACGGCTCAGCAATGAACGCCTCACACCGAGCGGCGGCGCGAAATACAACCGATTCCAGCAACTTCCCAAATCGTTCCGGGTCGATTACGTCGCGCTTGTTGTTCTCGTCTTTCGTGGTGCTGCGAAACGGCACCGACTCCCACCCTTCCGGGTTGCGCGGCGTCTTGGGAACCTTGCGATCCACCCACCCGAAGAATGTCCCGCATACCCACTCGTGCAGGTCGTCCACCGTGTAGCCCATCGCATCGGCAATGGCCGGATAGCACACGCCGAACAGGTAGGCGTTCTGCGCGTCCGTGCGCGGCTTGCGCCATCGCTTGCTAGAGACTTCCTGCGGCAGCGGCAGCGTCGCCAGATACTCAATCCAGCGTTCCAGTTCAATGCGCGTGCTGATCTTCATTTGCCCTTCCTCGCATACGGGCCAATCTTCGTTGCCCGGTAGTGGTCGTCCACGGCGCAGTACAGTTCCGCACTGATCCAGACTTCGCCACGCGCCAGCACCGGACGCTTGCCGATCTCGCCGCGAGCGTCCTGCGCCCAGACGAGCTTGCAGTCAGGGCCGAGTCGGTCAGTCATAGCGGCCAGCCACAGAAACCGCGTGCGGTTCGCGTCGCGCTCCGAAACGCGCCTTGAATGTTCGGTTGCCGCCATCGTTTGCAGACGGCGCAACGGATCGTTCTGGCTCATCGCAACTCTCCAAACGCATACAGCCCAAGTTCGCTTTCGCCCACACCGTCACCCTCTCGCCGCTTCGATGCTTGCGCAGGATGATTTCCATGTAGCCCGCGTGAGGGCTGCTTTCGTCGTAGTAGTCGTCGCGGTAAAGCGCGATCACGAGGTCGGCGTCCTCTTCGATGCGGCCCGAATCGCGCACATCGGACATGACGGGCCGCCTGTCTGCGCGTGATTCCAGTGATCTATTCAACTGGCAGAGCAGCAGCACCGTAGCGCCGGTTTCTTTTGCCAACCGCTTGAGTTGTGAGGTGATTGCGCCTAGCTCGCTGGCGTCGTTTTTGTAGTCGCGCCCGATCAACCCCAGGTGATCCACGATGATGAGGTTCACAGGCTCGGCCATGTGCGCCTGCAATGTGCGTGAGCAGATGCCCTCGACCCGCACACTTGCCGAATCGTCAAGCTGTAGCGGCAGGGTTTGCAGGATGCGGCTGGCTTCCAGCACCCGCGTTAGCGCATGTTCCGGCGCGTCTTTCGGGAAGCGTAGCCAGCGGTTCGGAAAGTTGCCGATGTTCGCCGCCGCGCGCTCCATCAATTCGCCCGCCGTCATTTCCAGTGAGAAGAACAGCGTGCGCCCAGCCGCCATCGCGGCCTGCAAGGCGAAGGCTGTTTTCCCCATACCCGGACGCGCAGCCAGCACCACCAGGTTTCCGGGTTGCCAGCCGCCCGTGATCGCATCGAGCGAGGCGATGCCGGTGGTGATGCCAGTAATGTCGCCCGCTGCGTCGTAACGGCGCTGTAGTGTGTCCGTCATCTCCTGCAAGCCATCATTCATGGACTTGAGTTTTTGGGTTTGCATGGGCCGCACTTGTGCGAGCAACGCCTGCGCGTCGCTGTAGCTGCCGCAGACGGCAATCCGCTGCCCGGCCTGCTGCACGCGCTTGGCCTCGCCTTCGTCGCTGAGCATCCTCGCGTAGGTCAGTGCGTTGCCCACCTGTCCTGGCGAATGGGATGCGATGTCGTAGGCGTACATGCCCAGGTCGTCGCCGAGTTTGCCCGCAAGAGTCACGGAGTCGCACGGACGCCCATCGCGCGCTTCTGCGGCAATGGCATCGAACAGCTTGCGACCCTTCGGCGTGAAGTCCTCGGCGCAGATGACTTCGCACACCTGCCAGTACGCCGAGGTGTCGGCCATCAGGACTTTGAGCAGCGAGTTTTCCGGGTTGAAAATGCTCATGCTTTGCACGCCTGCGCGGCCTTGCGCGGATCGCCCTTGCAAAAGACGAGGACGTTCTGGTGCGTCTTTGCCATCTTTCGGCTGGCGTCGAATTGCTTCGTGACGCGCATACATGCCGAGCCTACTGGCGTCGCAAGAATCGCCTCGTTGTATAGCCTTGCTCCGCATTCCTCGAATGCGCGAATCGTCGTGCTAACGAAGTCCCGATAAAAGCCCTTGTTGTCGCGGAAGTCCCCCACCACGAAACAGGCGAAGCGGTCATCTTTCAACCGGCCAACGGCCCGCATGATGATCCGCTTGTAAGCGGCCACAAACGTGTGCCATTCCATGCTGGACAGGTCGGCGGGGTCGTCGCTGTAAACTTCCAAGTCCCCGTAGGGCGGGCAACTGAAAACGAAGTCAGCGGCAGGCGCGTCGTCCAGCGTGTCCATGCTGTCACCGCACACCCACACGGGCTTGTTGCAGTCAAGGATTGCATCGGCTTGTGTGCGGTTCGCCGCAATCTGTTCCGCACGAAGGTCACAACCCCAATACTTGCGGCCTAGTGATGCGGCAACGATCCCGCGCACGCTGCCGCCAGCGAACGGGTCAACGACTTGCGCGCCGGAACCGCTAAACCAGCGGAAGGCCATCTCACATAGCACCGGGTCGAAGATGCTAGTTACGCCGCCTCCATCCACACCATCATCTGCGCCAAGCATGCAAGTATTTTTGCCGGTCGTGCTGTTCCTCCCGCTTACACCACGACCGATTTCGCCACGAATCCCAATCGAAGCCCACGCCCGCTTGCGTTCCTGCCAGTCGCCTTGCTTCGCGTCCAGCACGGTAAACGGGCTGAACCCAAACCGTTCCGCAACCGGGCCGGATGGCTTGGGTTCCATTGATCCGCCAAACATATCGACGCCGTACAGTTGTGCGTTCATGCGTCGGCTCGCATGGCGGCAACCGCCTTGTCCATGATCTCGGCGAACCGATCTTCGGCCAGCAGCACGTCGAGGTTTTGCACCCATCGCGGGTTGTTCGGATTCGGGCGCTCACCGCGCAGCCACGGGTCGTTCGCACACTCGGCGAAGTACGCCTGCCAGAAGTCGTCAGGGACATACGGCCAGCCCTGCCCGTCGCAAACCTGACGGGCCAGCTTCACCG
>JALYOU010000021.1 GCA_030856725.1 Pseudomonadota bacterium | reverse complement strand
GACGTGTTCCCCGCCGGCGAAAAACCGATGGTGCGTTCGATGCTGTCGGAATCCCTTCGCGCCGTGATCTCGCAGGCGTTGTTGAAGAAAACCGGCGGCGGCCGCACGGCAGCGTGGGAAATCATGGTTGGCATTCCGGCCATCCGTAACCTGATCCGCGAGGACAAGGTCGCGCAGATGTATTCGTCGATCCAGACCGGCCAGAGCCACGGAATGATGACCCTCGACCAGCACCTGCAGGATCTGGTCAAGCGCGGCATGGTGACGCGCCATCAGGCCAAGGACTACGCTAAGGACAAGCGATTGTTTGAGTAGCGGAGAGAGGGGAGACGGGAGAGGAAGCGCGCAACCGCGTCCAATCCACATTTCTTCTCCCGTCTCCCATCTCCCGTCCCCCGGAGCTTCATCATGAGCAGCATCGACTTCACCTCGTTCCTCAAACTGATGGCGCACCAGCGTGCCTCAGACCTGTTCATCACCGCCGGCATGCCGCCGTCAATGAAGGTCAACGGCAAGATCGCACCGATCACGCAGGCGCCGCTGACGCCGCAGCAAAGCCGTGACCTCGTGCTCAATGTGATGTCGCCGCCGCAGCGCGAGGAATTCGAGAAAACGCACGAGTGCAACTTCGCCATCGGCCTGTCCGGCGTCGGCCGCTTCCGGGTGTCCTGCTTCTACCAGCGCAACCAGGTCGGCATGGTGCTGCGCCGCATCGAGACCAAGATTCCGAGCATCGAGGAGCTGAACCTGCCGCCGGTCATCAAGACACTGGCGATGACCAAGCGCGGGCTCATCATCTTTGTTGGCGCGACCGGTACCGGTAAAACGACATCGCTCGCCTCGATGATCGGATATCGCAACCAGAACTCCACCGGCCACATCATCACCATCGAAGACCCGATCGAGTTCGTGCACAAGCACGAGGGCTGCATCATCACGCAGCGCGAAGTCGGCATCGACACCGACAACTGGGAAAACGCGCTCAAGAACACCCTGCGCCAGGCGCCGGACGTGATCATGATCGGCGAAGTACGTACCCGCGAAGGAATGGACCACGCCATCGCCTTCGCCGAAACCGGCCACCTCGTGCTGTGCACCCTGCATGCCAACAACGCCAACCAGGCGATGGACCGCATGATCAACTTCTTCCCGGAAGATCGCCGCTCGCAGCTGCTGATGGACTTGTCGCTGAACCTCAAGGGCGTCGTCGCGCAACAACTGCTGCCGACCGTCGACGGCAAGGGCCGCCGCGTCGCCATGGAAATCCTGCTCGGCACGCCGCTGGTACAGGATTACATCCGCGAGGGCGAGATCCACAAGCTGAAAGACGTGATGAAGGAATCCACCAACCTTGGCATGAAGACCTTCGACCAGAGCCTGTTCGAGTTGTACCAGGCCGGCGAGATCAGCTACGAAGACGCGTTGCGCTTCGCCGATTCCGCCAACGAAGTGCGTCTCAAGATCAAGCTCGCACAGGGCGGCGATGCAAGCACGCTGGCGCAGGGCATGGATGGCGTGGAAGTGGCCGAGGTGCGTTAGTCAGCCGCCAGGGACTTCGCAGGGCGCAGCTTCGCTGTTGAAAAACACTACGCGAAGCAGCTTCCGCCGCATGTTTCACCCATTCTCACGGTCCAACGGACTCACCACGCCACTGGCATTTCGGTTGAGGACATGCGTGTAGATCTGTGTCGTCGCCACATCTTTGTGTCCCAATAATTCCTGCACTGTTCGGATGTCGTAACCAGCCTCCAGCAAGTGCGTGGCAAAGGAATGCCGCAGCGTGTGCGCCGATACCGGCTTGACGATTCCAGCGCGCCGGCACCCCGCCTTCAATGCCCGTGACAGGATCCCGTCGTTGAAGTGGTGCCGCCGCTCCACGCCGTCACGCGGGTCCAGCGAGCGCCGCGCGGACGGGAACACGTACTGCCAACCCAACGCGCATGCCGCATTCGGATACTTGCGCGACAGCGCGTGCGGCAGCCAGGCATTGCCGAAGCCTTCCTCCAGGTCCAACGCATGCAGCGCCTGGGCGCGATCGACTTCACGCTGCAACGGCTCCACCAGCGAGCGCGGCAGTACCGTGCGCCGGTCCTTGGCGCCCTTGCCATCGCGCACCGTGATCTCGTTGCGCGCGAAGTCCACATCCTTGACCCGCAACCGCAGACACTCCATCAGGCGCAGGCCAGTGCCGTAGAGAACGCTTGCCAACAACCACGTCCGGCCGTCCATGTGCAACAACAAGGATTGCACTTCCTCCCGCGCCAGCACCGTCGGCACCCGCACCGATTGCTTTGCGCGGACAACGTTTTCCATCCACGGCAAGTCCACCTGCAACACATTTCGATACAGGAAGAGCAGGGCCGACAGCGCCTGATTCTGCGTGCTTGCCGACACCTTCTCCCTGACCGCCAACACCGACAAAAACCGCTCGAGCTCCACAGCACCCATTTCCCGCGGGTGACGCTTCCCGTTAGCCAAGATGAACCGCCTGATCCAGGCCACGTAAATACCTTCCGTACGCAAACTGTAATGTCGGACCCGTAATTGCCTCCGAACGTCGTCCAACAAGCGGGTGGGACGCTTCTTTGCAGGCTTCGTTATCTCAGCGGGAGATGAGGGATAAGACATAGCAGCTAAATTTGTCGGTCCAGATTCCAGCATCCGCGCCGACTCCATGCAGCAGCATCAGGCAAGTCCTGTTAGCTGCGTAGGTTTTCCCCCTTGACGCTCTATCCTCATCCCCTGAACATCCATGCCATATCCCCTATGTTGGGGTCTACTAAGCGTTATGCGCGGTCGGACAAGCCGTTTTTGTGTGTGTCCTGGTTTCGGCAACAGCGCACCCACTTATGCTCCGTTGCTTCCGGTCAAAGCTCCCGCTTCGGCTGCCACGCGCTTGCGCCGCAAGCTCCAGCAAGTGTGTTAGCTAACGGATTGGCGGCGCCATGACTTCGGCTATTCAAAGCCCTCGCCGCCCACTGTCCTGGCTTCGCTCAACTGACTACCGCATTCCGTCTGTCATGGGCTTAGAATCTCTTCAGCAGCCTCGCTTCGCCGGTTCTA
>JALYOU010000321.1 GCA_030856725.1 Pseudomonadota bacterium | reverse complement strand
GGTTGCACAGGCCGGCGAATTCCTGCGCGATGCCGAAATCCAGGCAGATCGCCTTGGCGTGGCCGATGTGCAGGTAACCATTGGGTTCGGGCGGGAAACGGGTACGCGGCGCGGCATGCCGGCCGTTGGCGAGGTCATCGCGCACGATCTGGCGAACAAAGTCCTGCTTGAGGGGGGTATTCGTCAGCGGAATCTGCCTGCCGCCATCGTCGTGGCGGATTTCATCTGGGTTTCGCTTGTCGGCAGTGATGCTGGTCACAGTTTTCTCGGTAGAGGCGGCCCATGGCGCGCATGACATCAGGAAAGGGGCGTTGAGCACAGTCTAGCGACCCCACCCGTATTCGTCGCAGACAACCGGCCCGTTTCTTGCGTCTCAAAGTATGACGGCGCGCGTTAAGTTCGAAGCGTCGGATCCAAGGGGGTCGTTGCCATGAAAGTGGTCTACGAAGCCGGCAACGTCATCGACGCACATCTGGTGCGTCATGCGCTTGAACATGCCGGGATTCCGGCTTTCGTCAGGGGTGAGGCGTTGCTGGGCGGGATGGGTGAGTTGCCCATGTGCGGGTTGGTGGCCGTGTGCGTGCCGGCTTCGTGCTGGCCGGACGCGTGCGAGCTGTTGGCTAGGCTGCCTCTCCTGATCAGCGATGTCCTGGCCGACGCGCATCCAGGCGATGCAAGCGACGAAGGCGATGCGGCATCTTCCGATGCGGACCTGTGGCCGGTGGTGGCATTTTGATCGCGCCCGCGCCCGCGACGCAGGACTGGACCTCGCGCAACGGAATGTTGTTCGCAGCCGGTTTAACCCTGCTGCTGGTGTTGTTCGCCGCGGGTGTGAGTGCGGCGGCGTTTCGTATGCCCGCCGACATGCCTCTCACCATCCAGCCCCTTGCGATGGCCGAGGGCGGCGCGGCGCCCGAGTTGACGCGTGGCGGGGACGGCATCTGCCATCCCGGCGGCGATGCCGTGGTGCGGGCGCGCATCCAGTTCGTGCTGCCGCCGCGAAGCGATGCGTCATCGCGCTGGGCCGTGGTGTTCGGCCGTGATCCCTATGACCAGATCCAGCTGACGGCGGGGAGTTGGCAAAGCGCGCAATTAAATTTTTATCGGCCTGAGACCGACGTTGAAGGCGCGATTCCAAATTTCTTCATCTTCGTGTTGCCGCCGGAGATGGCCGGGCCGGTGCAGGTCGATGTGACGGCGCGGTCGGGCACGGTGGGCGCGTTGCGGCCGTTCGTGATGCTGGAAAGCACGGCGCACAAGATGGAACAGCGCAGCATCGCGCTGACCGTCGCCGCCTATGCGGGCCTGTTCATGCTGGCGCTGGTGATGCTGGCGCTCTTCCATGCCGCGCACGATCGCGCGTTCCTCTCGTTCTTCGCATTTTCGATCAGCGCATTGCTCCTGCTCGCTGCCTTGAACGGGCATCTGTACCTGCTGCCAGGATTCCGGCTGCTGGGTGCCTGGCGTGACCAGGGCATCTCCGCGCTGCTGCTGCTGTTCAGTGCTTCGGCTCTGTACATCCTGTCGCGGTACGCCGATCTGCCGCCGGCCTCGCGCCTGGCCAAATTCGCGCGTTTTGCCCAGATCGTTCTGCTGGTCCTCAGCGCCGTGGCGTTGATGGGCATTCAGCCGCTGCGCGATGCGGTGGTGGGATTGACACTGCTGGGATGGATCGCAGCCGGTACCGGCTGCGTCGCCATCGGTATCGATGCAGCGCGGCGCGGCGTGCGCATGGCATGGCCCATCACGGTGTTATGCGCCGCCACGGTGCTTGCGGCGCTCGGCTATGAACTCATGGCGCGTGGTGTCTTCCCCGACCTGTGGTGGATCAGGCGCGGCTACCAACTGGCGCTGCTGATGGTGGCGGCCCTGCTTGCGGTGGGGCTCGCGATCCGCCTCGGCAACTACCGCGACCAGCGCGACTACGCACGGCTGGCGCGCGAGGATTCGGAACTGCGCGTCAGCCGGCAGACAGCGCGTCTGTCGTTGGCGGAAGGCCTGCAGGCGCAACTCAAGCACCTGCCGCAAGGCGACGTGGAATGGACCGCGTACCGGCGCGTCATCGAACACCTGGTGCCGATGCTGCAGTTGCAAAGTCTGGCGGTAGTGGCCTGGGGCAGCGAGCACCAGGAGCTGTTGCTGGTCGAGCCGATCGAGCGCAAGGACCAGGTCGCGCAGGCCATCGCCAAGCGGCACAACATGCTCAAGTCTCTGGCACGCACGCGCGCGCCGTTGCAGGTTTCGATGTACGAAGCGCCAGCCGGAACGGAAGCGTCCGAGTCGGCCCTTGTGCCGCTGCCGCTGCGCGCGCCGGCGTGGGGGGCGATGATCCTCGAACGCACGCATGGCAACGGATTCACCACCGAAGAACTGACATTGGCCTCCGAATTCGGCCGCCTGGCCGCCGAGGCGGTGGACGAAGCCAACACGTCGCTGCGCCTGCGCCGCTCGGCCGAACTCGATGCGCTGACCGGCAGCTTCAATCGCCGCACGCTGGATCAATGGCTCACCCGCTGCTTTGCCGATGCGCACCGCGCGAACAAGGACGTGTCGGTGCTGTTCGTCGATCTGGATCACTTCAAGCACGTCAACGACACGCACGGCCATGCCGCCGGCGATCACTGCCTGAGACACACTTCGGCGGCGCTGCGCGACGCCATCGGTCCGTCCGACCTGCTTGGCCGCTATGGCGGCGAGGAATTCATGGTCGTGTTGCCGGACGCGACCTCCGACAGCGCCCGCAAACTTGGCGAAGCCATCCGCGACACGGTCGAAAACCTCCCGATCGAGTGGCATGGGCAAGCGCTGAACATCACTGTCAGCGTCGGTGTTGCCACCCGGTGGCCCCACGAACAGACCCCGACCGCCGCCATCGAACGTGCCGACAAGGCTCTCTACGCCGCCAAACGCGCCGGACGCAACCGCGTGCATGTTGCACCGGCGGAATTTTTTTGAGGGTGTATGGGCAATGGCGGTTAAAACCCGCCCTACTTGATCCGTAGGCGGGTCTCGACCCGCGGCTCTTTGCGATGTCATGCAACGCGCTATTCGATGCGTCATCGTATGTCGTATTGGAGTTACTCACGGAACGCAGCAGATCCATGCGTGGCATCGGTGCCAAGTCTGCTTGTCGTCGCTTTGGTGGCACACTCCGCAGCCGCTCCCTGCGTGGAACCCTCATGCTGACCCTCGTCATCGGCAACAAGAATCTCTCCTCCTGGTCGCTGCGGCCGTGGCTGTTGTTGCGGCAGTTTGATGTTGCATTCGAGGAGCGGATGCTGCTGCTGGATTCGCCGGGATTCGAGGCGCAAATCGCGACCTGGTCGCCGAATCGGCGGGTGCCGGCGTTGCATCATGATGGATTGCTGGTGTGGGATTCGCTCGCGATCTGCGAGTACGCCAACGAAAGCTTTCTCGCGGGCCGTGGCTGGCCAGACGATGCGAAGCTGCGTGCGCTGGCGCGTGCGGCGGTGGCTGAAATGCATTCTGGATTCGCTGCGCTGCGCAAGCAATTGCCGATGAACTGCGCGCGGCAGCCCGATGCCGCGCTTTGGGACGAGGAAGCCTCGCGTGACATCGCGCGCATCCAGCAGTTGTGGATCACGCTCAAGTCGGCGCATGAGAACCAAGGTGGTTTCCTCTGCGGCGAGTTCGGCATCGTCGATGCGATGTTCGCGCCGGTCGCGGTGCGCTTCGCCGGCTACGGCGTGGAGATGGATGGGACCGCGCGGGCGTTCGTCGATGCGATCTATGCGTTGCCCGCATTTCGGGAGTGGCACGCGGCCGGTGTTGCGGAAACGCTGCGCGCGCCTCCCGCCACCGCGCCTTGACAGACCACGTGCGAACAGCGGTGCAGGCGCGGCAACGTCATGCGCTGATCTCGATGTTGGTTGGGGCCGCGTTGATCGGTACCAACGGCATGATGGTGCAGTTGTCGGAAACACCACCCACCGTATCCGCCTTCTGGCGGATGCTGTTCGCCGGTGTGCTGTTGACCTTGTATGTGTTCGCGAGACGTGGCTGGCAGCCGTTGCCGCGTCGCGCATGGTTGTGGGCGCTCGTCCCTGCAGCCGCATTCGCAGCGGACCTGTGGCTGTGGCATCGCAGCATCCTGCTGGTGGGCCCTGGCCTTGCCACGCTGCTCGCGAATGCACAGGTGTTTTTCATGGCGCTGGCCGGCGTGCTGCTGTTTCGCGAGCGGCTGGGCGTGCGTTTCATCAGTGGTCTCGTGCTGGCCTTCCTTGGTTTGTGGCTGATGCTCGGTGGCGGATGGGCGACGTTGCCTGCGCAGTACCGCTGGGGCGTGTGGCTCGGGCTGGGCACGGGCATCTGTTACGCGGCCTATAACCTCAGCCTGCGACGCGCGCAGCAGGAAGCGCATGCTGGAGATGCGCAGCATTCGTCCTCGACAGCGTCCTCGCATGTCGAACAGATTCTCGCGATCGCATCACTCGGTTGCGCACTGTTGCTGGGCGCGGCAGGCTGGGCGGAAGGTGCGACATTTGCGATACCGACGTGGCGTTCGTTTGGCATCCTGCTGGTGCTTGCGGCGATCGGGCATTGCCTGAGTTGGGTGTTGATCTCGCGCGCGATGTCGCAGCTGCGCGTGGCGTTGATCGGATTGTTGTTGCTGTTGCAGCCGATCGTGGCATTTCTGCTGGATGTGGGGTTGCTGGATCGCGCGACCACCCCGCGCGAGTGGCTGGGACTGGCCTTCAGCCTGGCTGGCATTTTCATCGCGGGACTGAAAGGCCGTTCACGTTTGCCCGAACAACCTGCCTGAATACTTCCTCCCGGTGCTTGAAGCTGCGCGATGTGGCCGCAGATCAGTTCGCACAACCTGACGGGAGATCGACATGTTCGGAATCGGTGCGGACAAGCAACGCATGGTGGATCC